>JAVKIJ010000110.1:0-7481 GCA_031459535.1 Candidatus Fervidifonticultor quintus
GCCTCGGACATCCGGGACAGGGCCAACTGAAGGCTCTGCACGGGTCGCACCCGGCCTGTGGCGACCAACTCCAGACAGTGCCGGTATTCGTCAATCGTATAGCACAGGCGGCCAAGCAGCCGCAATTCCTTGCGGACGATGGGCTCGGCGGCCAGGTGCGCCTGCCCGCGGTAGATGCCGAGCAGCAGGACGCGCCCCGCCCGCGACGCCGCCTCAATCGCCAGCGGCAGCAGCTCGTTGGCACCGGTCGCCTCCACGACAACGGAGGGACCGCCGGGGACGGCCCGCCGGACCGCCGCGATGGGGTCGCCGGTCCGGAGGTCTACCGTGGCGTCGGCACCCGCCTGCGCGGCCGCCGCCAGCCTCTCGGCCCGCCGGCCGACGACGATCACCTGCCGCGCTCCCGCCAGCCGGGCCACCTGCACCGCATAGAGCGCGATGGTCCCGGTGCCGAAGACGGCCACGATGTCGTCGGATCCCACCCGGGCCGCTTGCACACCGTGGAACGCGCAGGCCAGCGGATCGGCTGCGGTGGCGTCCTCGAACGACAGACCGTCGGGCACCCGGTGCAGGTTGCGGGCGGGAGCCGCCATGTACTCCGCGAATCCGCCGTCTGTGTGGATGCCGAGCTCGACGAGAGAGTCGCAGAGCTCGGGCGCATCCGCCGTGCAATACCGGCAGTGGCCGCATGCCACCACCATGCTCACCGCCACGCGCTCCCCGACGGTGAAGCCGGTGGCGCCGTCGCCGACCCGGTCCACCTGGCCGGCCACCTCGTGGCCCGGGATCAGCGGCAGCCGCACCGGGCGGGTTCCGTCGAAGATGGGGAGGTCGGTTCCGCAGATCCCCGCCGCCCGCACGCGCACCCGGACCCACCCCGGGCGCGGATCCGGGATCGGCACCTCCCGGAGCGCGAACCCTGGCCCCGGCCGCTCTTTGACGACCGCCAGCATTACACGTGGGCGGTGGCCCAGGCCTCCTTAAGCGCGCGCAGCAGCGCGTCCACCCCCCAGCCGGCCTGCTCGCGGGTGATGATGAGCGGGGGCGCAATGCGCAGTGTCGCCTCCCCGCACTTGGTGAGCACGACCCCGGCCGCCGACGCAGCCCGCAGGACGCTGCGCATCCTGGCGGTCGCCGGCGCCTTCGTAGCGGGATCGATGACGTCCACGCCGATCATGAGGCCCAGGCCGCGGACCTGGCCCACCTGCGGCATCCGGGGGCGGGCAGCCTCGAAGGCCTCCTTGATGAAGGTGCCCGTGTCGCGGGCCCGGTCAACGAGCCCCTCGGACTCGATCACCTCGATGGAAGCCAGGCCGGCCGCGCAGGCCACCGGATTTCCGCCGAAGGTGGACCCGTGCGCCCCGGGCTCCCACGCATCGGCAACCTCGCGACGCGCCAGGACGGCGCCCAGCGGGAGCCCGCCGCCGACCGCCTTCCCCATGACGATGATGTCGGGCTCCAGGCCCCAGTGCTCGACGGCGAACCACCGGCCGGTGCGACCGATGCCCGTCTGCACTTCGTCTGCGATGGTGAGGATCCCGTGGCGCTTCGCCAGGACCCAGAGGCCCTCGAGGAATCCCGCAGGCGGCACCAGATAGCCGCCCTCACCCACGATGGGTTCAATCAAGATTGCGGCGACGTCGTCGGGCGGCAACACCGTCTTGAACGCATCCTCGAGTAGGGCCAGGGCCGCGCGACCGCGCTCTTCGGGCGTGGCACCGAGCGGCAGGTGCGGCGCGGGGTAGACCGCGTGGTAGACGCCGGGGAGCAAGGCGGTCAGGCGCTTCCTGTAGGATGCGTTGCTGGCCGTGAGCGCCAGCGCGCCCATGGGCCTGCCATGGAACGCGTGATGGAAGGCTATGACCATCGGCCGACCGGTGGCCCACCGGGCGAGCTTGACGCCGGCCTCAACGGCCTCGCTGCCGCTATTGACGAGCACCCCCTTGCCCGCCCGCAGGGCGCCTGGGGCCAGGCTGCGCAGCTTCTCGAGTAACCGCACGTAGGGCTCCATGACGCCGATGTGGGCGGCAGCGTGCAGCAGCGTGCGCGCCTGACCCACCACGGCCTCGATGACCCTGGGATGGCTGTGGCCCACGGCCATGGTGGCGATGCCCGCCGCGAAGTCGAGGTATCGCCGACCCTCGGCGTCGAACAAGTAGGCGCCGTCACCTCGCATGAACGTCAAATCCGTGTAGCGGTAGATGGCCGGGGCGGTCACCGCCTCGTAGCGGCGCAGCAGTTCCTCGGTTGTCGGCATGGCGAATCCCCCTTCCAGGGGGTAGTTCGGTCCCCGTCAGGGGCCGTCCTTGTGTGGGCGAAGCGGGTAAGATGCAGCTGTGGTCGGCCGTGCAGCATCTGTGCCCGCTGATGCTGGAACCCGCGCGATGCCGCCTTTGCGGTGCGGAGTCCACCCTCATCGCGCGCCAGATGGGAGTGTGCGCGGCGTGCATCCGGACCGATCCTGACCGCGCCCTTCCCTTCGCCCACGCCGCGCACCGCCGCGCCCGCCGCCTCTTCCGGCTGCCTGAGGCGCCGCCCCGGTCTAGCGGCGGCGTCCGCTGCACGCTGTGTGCCCATGAATGTGAGATGGGCGAGGGGGAACGCGGGTACTGCAACCTCCGCGAGAACCGCAACGGCCGGATGAAGACCCACGCGGGCGGTCCGGAGGCCGGCGTCTTGCACTGGTACTACGATCCGCTCCCGACCAACTGCGTGGCCATGGACGTCTGTGGGGAACGGGCCGCGCGCCGGGGGGACAACCTCGCTGTGTTCTACGGCGCGTGCCCCCTCAACTGCCTGTTCTGCCAGAACTGGCACTACAACCAGAACGCGGCGACGCTGGACCCTCGGGTGAGCGCGCCGGAACTGGCGGACGCGGTGGGGAGCAGGGTGGCCTGCATCTGCTACTTTGGCGGCGATCCGGCGCCCCAGCTGCCCCACGCGCTGGCAGCCTCGCGCCTGGCCAGGACGCGCCGGCCCGTGCGCATCTGCTGGGAGACCAGCGGAACCATGCACCCCGCCTATCTACGGCGGATGGTGGACCTCTCAATGGAAAGTGGGGGCACCGTCAAGTTCGACCTGAAGGCCTACGCTGAGCCCCTGCACGTGGCGTTGACCGGGTTCTCGAACCGAAGGACGCTCGCGAACTTCGCTGCCGCGGCCCGCCGCGGCCGGGACCGGCGGGATCCGCCGCTGGTCGTGGCCAGCACGCCCTTGATCCCTGGGTACATCGACGAGGGGGAAGTGGCCGACATCGCGCGGTACATCGCGTCGCTCGACCCCGAGATCCCCTACCGGCTGCTGGCCTTCTTCCCGCACTTCATGATGGAGAACCTGCCCACGACCTCGCGGGCGCACGCAGAGCGCTGCCTCGCCGCCGCTCAGGGCGCTGGTCTGCGGCACGTGGGGCTGGGGAACCGGCACTTGCTGAGCGATCTCTACGAATAGCCAGACCCGATCAGGCCGTCGCGCGCGCCCGCACCCGGAGCAGCCGGCTCGAATTCAAGAGGATGAGGAGGTCCGGGATCACCTGCGCCGCCGCAGCGGCGATGGGCGGGAGCAGCCCCAGCGCGGCCAGGGTGATCCCAATCACGTTGTACGTCACCGCGCCCAACAGGTTCTGCCGGATGACCGCAAAGGCGCTGCGGCCGATCCGAACCGCCTCGGGTACCAGATCCCAGTCGTCCACGAGCAGCGCGACATCGGCGGCCTCGAGCGCGGCCCCGGTGGCGGCGTCCATGGCGATGCCGACATCCGCCTGCGCCAGCGCCGGCGCGTCGTTGATCCCATCGCCGATCATGGCCACCACATGGCCTTCAGCCTGCAGGCGGCGGACGTACGCGATCTTGTGCTCGGGCAGCAGCCCGGCGCGGAACGTCACCCCCAGCGCCTCCGCCACCGCGGCCGCCGCGCGGGCGTTGTCTCCGGTGAGCATCATCACCTCGCGCACCCCGAGGGCCCGTAGCACGGCCAGGGCGCGATCCACACCGGACCTGGGTCGGTCGGCCAGGGCGATGAGCCCGATGACCGCATCGCCGTCTGCGATGACGACAACCGTCTGACCCCGAGCCTCCAGGTCTCGCGCGCGCTCATCGAGCGACTGGGGCACGACGACGCCGCGATCCTCGACGAAGCGTCGGCTACCGACGGCGATCTGTCGGTCGCGGTCGCGCAGCACCACCCCGCGTCCGGGGGCGATGTCAATCTCAACGCGGGCGGCGTCCACGCTCGCAGCGCTCCGGCCCGGCGCCACTCCCATATCCCCTGCGTCCTCGATGCTGCCGGCTCCGCCGGCAACAGGGCGTGCGGCGGCCACGATGGCAGTGGCCAGAGGGTGCTCCGAGAACCGCTCCGCGCGCCTCGCAACCGCCAACACCTCGTCCGCGGTCCGACCGTCCGCCGGGAGCACATCGGTGACCTGGGGCTGACCCAGGGTGAGCGTCCCGGTCTTGTCGAGGAGGACGACATCGGTGCGCGCGAGCGCTTCGAGCGCGGCCCCACCCTTGACGAGGATACCGCGGCGGGCCGCACGGCCAACTGCCGCCAGCACGGCCACCGGTGTGGCCAGGGCGATGCCGCAAGAACACGACACGACCAGGACGGCCACGGCCGCCGTCGCCGACCGGCCGAGCAGCCATGCCGTTGCCGCCGCAGCGGCTACCACAGGAATGTAGTAGGCGGTGACCCGATCGGCGAACCGCTGTGCCCGGCTCTTGTACGCCTCGGCCTCTTCGACGAGCCTGACGATGCGGCCGAAGGTGCTGTCGGGCCCCACATGTTCGGCCCGCACGCGCAGCACGCCGTCGAGATTCACCGTGGCCGCAAGGACCCGCTGTCCGATCTCGCGCTCGACGGAGACCGACTCCCCGGTGATCGGTGCCTGGTTGACTGCGGCCCGGCCGGAGACGATCACCCCGTCGACCGGAATCCGCTCACCGGGCTTGACCAGCACCGTCTCGCCGGGGCGCACCTGTGCGGCGGGGATCACCAGCTCGGCGCCGTCGCGCTCCACCCGCGCTTCCAGCGGCTGCATAGCCACCAACTCTTTGATGGCCTGCCGGGCGCGGCCTGCGGTATAGGCGTCCAAGAAGTCGGCCAGCCGCATGAAGAAGACGATGACCGCCGCGGCAGCGTACTCGCCGATCCCGAGCGCGCCCACGATGCCCAGCGTCATCAGCGCGTGGGGGGTGACGCTGCGCGCGCGCAGGGCCAGGACCACCTTCCGGAAGATGGGATAGCCGCCGATGAGCACGGTGGCGGCCGCCACCGGCGGGGGGACGATCCTCATCGCGGCCTCGATCCACCCCAGGCGCTCGGCCGCCAGCCCGGCCAGGATGACAACGGCCACTGCGGCGACAAATGCCCCGGTCACCATCTCGGGCAGGCGGGGCGCGGCATGGCGGTCGTGCGCAGCGCGCACGGTATAGCCGAGCGCCTCGATGGTGTGCCGCAGGGCGGCCGTGGTGGTGCGCGACGGGTCGAACACCACCGCGGCGCGCTGCGCGGCCAGCGACACCTGCGCCTGCTCCACGCCGGGGGAGCGCCGCAGGGCCCGCTCAATCTTGAGCGCGCAGTCGGCGCAGTCCATGCCAGCCACAGAGAACTCGTGACGGACGGTGACGGTCCTCGTCATCTGGGGCGACCTCGGTATCTCGTGCAGCGGAAGATCTGCTCGCCCACGTGTTCGAGCAGCCGCTCCGACTGGCGCAACAGGTCCAGCACCAACCCGTTCGCGATCGCATACTCAACGAACTGGCCCCGGCGCTGACGCATGACCAGCCCGCAGTCCTCCAGACAGGCGAGGTGCATCGAGGTGTTGGGCTGGCTCAGGCCGGTTCGGGCGGCGATATCCGAGACGCAGCGAGGGGCGTCGCGCAGCGCTTCGAGAATCGACAGCCGGGATGGGTCCGCAAATCCGCGGAAGAGCTTGGCCTTGAGGGCCAAGTCAAGGGCCAGGTGACGGACGGCCACCGGCATGGCGGAACCTCCTCGGGCATCCCAGCTCGATGATATCAGCAAGTAATTATATAATAATGGATCCAGGGGACTCCAGGCAAGCGGAGGGCACCGACCTCAGGCCCTGGCAAAGACCGCCACGATGTTCTGACCGCCGAACCCGAATCCGTTGGCCATGGCCGCCCGGACTGGCGTCCGGCGGGCGACGTTGGGCACGGCGTCAATGTCGCACTCCGGGTCCTGGCGCTCGAGGTTGATGGTGGGCGGGATGATGCCCGTATGGATAGCCATCACGGACACCAGGGCGCTCAGCGCGCCCGCGGCGCCCATCAGATGTCCCACCATGGACTTGGGCGCACTGACGGCTACCCGATCGGCGTGGTGGTCGAAGACCTTGCGGATGGCCCGGGCCTCGGCCACATCGCCGATGGGTGTGGCGGTGGCGTGGGCGCAGACATAGTCAATATCCTCGGGGTGCAGCCCGGCTCGCTGGAGCGCGCGACTCATCGCCCGGGCCGCACCGCGTCCCTCGGGGTCGGGCGCGGTGATGTGATACGCGTCGGCGGTCACCCCGCCGCCCAGCGCCGCGGCGTACAGGCGCGCACCTCGGGCCTCGGCATGCTCGCGGCGCTCCAACACCAGGGCGACCGCGCCCTCGCCGAACACGAATCCGTCGCGGTCGGCGTCAAACGGGCGGCTGGCGCGCTCGGGTTCGTCGTTGCGGCGGGAGAGCGCGCGCATGTTGGCCATGCCCGCGAACGCCAGAGGGGTCAGCGCCGACTCACTGCCGCCGGCGATGATGACGTCGGCATCGCCGTCCCGGATGAGGCGGATGGCGTCCACGATGGCCTGGACGCCGGCCGCGCACGCCGCCGTGGCGGTCACGGCCGGTCCCAGGAGGCCCAGTGCAATGGACACCTGGCAGGCGCCGATGTTGGGCATCATCATCGGGACGAACAGCGGGCTCACCCGCCGCGGGCCGCGCTGAACCATCAACTGCGTCTCGCGCTCGACCAGCGCCACGCCACCTCCGCCCGTATTCATCACCACCCCGATCCGTTCGGCGTTGTCGGCCGTGACGGTCAGGCCGGCGTCCTGCAGTGCCTGGGTGGCTGCGGCCAGCGAGAATTGGGTGAACCGCTCCAGACGGCTCGCGCTCTTGGCGTGCACATACGGCGTGGGATCGAAACCCTTGACTTCCGCGGCGATCTGCACCGTCAGTGCCGACGCATCGAACAGCGTGATGCGGCCGACCCCAGAGCGGCCAGCCACCAGGGCCTCCCATGTGTCGGCCGCTGTGAGCCCGAGCGGTGTGACTGCGCCGAGTCCGGTGACCACGATCTCTGGACGAGGGGCCATACCATTCCCCATGGTAGCAGAGCCCCGCGGCGGCGGATACGCTAGGAGCCCGTCCCGGAAATGGCGTCGAGATGAGATGCTATGAGACCTGACCTGCTTGTGAAGCGAGTACCAGGCCAGGAAAGCTCTTGGGCCGGGATCATCCCGTGCTCACCCTCACCATCTCA
>JAVKIJ010000111.1:0-7467 GCA_031459535.1 Candidatus Fervidifonticultor quintus
CTACACGGCTCTCCACTCCACGCCTTGCGACCAGGGTACAGGCTGACCGACCACGGCACCGGGTTGGACTTACCGAGTGCCGGCGCCGGTCCCATCACCTCCTACCAGAATGAACGCGCCGGCTCGCGTTTTTGACACCAGGTGTCTGACCCCTGGTGTCAGACCCCTACGGGGCGGTGACGGGGAGGGGAGGGCCAGTGTAGCGGCGCACGGGGACCACGACGCCCGTGGTGGTCTGGCCGGGGTTGACCACCACCCCGTCCACCCGGCCCCACAGGTCGTCGGCGTCCAGAATCCCGTTGCCGTTGAAGTCCTGCCAGGCCATCACGCTCCGCATGCCGGCCTGGACCCCCGTGACGGTGAACGCTCCGGTCGACGCCACCGTGACCAGGTGGCTCTGGCGCACCACGCCCGCGCCGGTGACCGAGCCCGCGAACGCACGCATCAGCCGCGCGGGGTCCAGGGCCCCCACCGCGGCCGCGGCGTTGACCAGGCCCCACCCGTAGAACTGGTCCCAGCCGGCGGGACCCAGGTCGGTGGCAGTCTGCGTCAGCCGCTGCATCACCTGCTGAGGGGTCGTCAGGCCCCTACCGACCAGCAGCGCCGCCACCCCGCTCACGTGGGGGGCGGCCATGGAAATGCGTCGGAGGCCCGCTCCGGTGGCCCCGCACCGGGACTCCACGACGGACTCTTCCCAGCGCCCCGCCTGCTGGTCCCCTTTTGCCTTACTGAATTTTAAGATTTCTCTAAGCAGGCCCATCTATGCTAAGGTCCTGCGGAGATAAGCGCTAGGCGCCGGTACTTCCTGGTGCCTCCGCCCCGATCCTTGTGCACGAAGGGGAGGGAACACATGCGGGTAGCACGTGTCTGGTCTGCGGTCGCGGTGGCGGTTCTCGTAGCTGCCGCGTGTGGGGGCGGAGGTGGTGGGGGTCTCCCCCCAGGCGGCGGCCAAGGGGTCGTAGCCGGACGTGTGTTCGTAGACGAGGGTGTCCGCGCGTTCGGATTTTTGGGCCAGCAGCCGCCTGCCAAGGGGACCGGCCAGCTGGGTCAGCCCCGGCGCAGGTACGTGCCGGACGAGGTGGTCGTCAAGTTACGCAGCTTCGTCCGCGCCAGGGAGCTCGAACCGCTCCACCGCCAGCTGGGCGCGCGGGTGGCAAGGGAGGAGCCGGCGCTGTCTGCCCAGCTCGTCAAGCTGCCTGGCAACGTCTCGGTCGAGCAGGCCGTCGAGGCGTACCGGAAATCCCCCCTGGTGGTGTACGCCGAGCCCAACTACTACGTGTACGCGGAGCAGCTGGTCCGCACCCCGAACGACGAGCTGTTCCCCGTGCAGTGGCATTACCCCATGATCGGCCTGCCCCAGGCGTGGGCCACCACCGTCGGGTCGCCGGTACTCGTGGCGGTGTTGGACACCGGGGTCCGCTTCGACCACCCCGACCTGCTCGGAGTGTTCACGCAGGGCTACGACTTCTTCGACGACGATCCGGATGCCACCGACCCGGGCTGCCCGCTCGACCCGGCCGACGCGAGCCACGGCACCCATGTGGCGGGTACTATCGCGGCGCTCACCAACAACCGTACCGGTGTGGCGGGAGTGGCCTGGGGCGGGGTCGCCGGGGTCCGCATCCTGCCCGTCCGGGTGCTGGGCAACACCGCAGAAGACTGCGGGACCGGCAGCAACTTCGTGGTCGCCCAGGGGATCCGGTTCTCAGCGGACCGCGGCGCAAAGGTGATCAACCTGAGCCTGAGTAGCCCGTCCCCAGCTCAAATCCTGCAGGAGGCGGTCGACTACGCCCTGAGCCGCGGGGCCACGCTGGTGGCGTCGGCGGGCAACCAGGACGCCCCCGTGGGTTACCCGGCTGCCTACCCCGGCGTGATCGCGGTGTCCGCGGTGGGGTGCGACAGGGTCATCACCTACTACTCCAACTTCGGCCCGGAGGTCTGGGTAGCAGCCCCCGGCGGAAACGTACGGGTGGTCTGCGGAGACCCGAACACCCGTCTGGTCTGGAGCACCACCTGGAGCCCGGCGGCCGGCAATACCTACATGGGGTTCCAGGGTACTTCCATGGCCGCGCCGCACGTGGCGGGAGTGGCTGCGCTCCTCGTGGCCCGCGGGTTCACCACCCCTCAGGCCATCCGCGACCGCATCGCCCAGACCGCGGACGACCTGGGCGTCCCGGGGCGCGACGCCTTCTACGGCTACGGTCTCGTGAACGCGGCGCGGGCCGTGGGAGCCGAGAACACCGCGCTCACCCTCCGGGTGTTCACCGCCTCCGCGGCGCCAGGCTCCGTCCAGCGCCTGAGCAGCATGGTGCGGGTCCTGGAGAACGGCCAGTTCCAGATCCCCGACTCCGCCACGGGCATGGTGAGCGTGGTGGGCTGGCAGGACTTCAACGGCAACGGCAGGATCGACGCCGGGGACGTGTACGGCCGGGCGGACGGGATCCTCGTGCAGCCGGGATCCCCGGCGGTCGGAGTCCAGGTCCGGCTGCAGCTCTACAGCGGAGCGCCTGTCAGCGTCAGCAGCGCACCTTGAAGCCAGAAGACCAGAGCCGCCGGCGGCTTGAGACGTCGGAGATCTTCGCGGCCCCGGGACCGGGGAGGAACTATGGTCGCACCAGCGCTCCAGCCCCGGACCGCCTCCGCGGATTCCACTGCCATATGGCCGACCTGCAACCTCCAAGTGCTCCCGCGCAAGGGTCGAGTCTACCGCGCCTGCTGGCGCTCCCCAATCCGCCGGGCCCTGCAGGCGGTGAGCGTCAGGACTCGAGAGCCGCTGCCCGAGGGCCAGCTGGTACGGGCTGAAATGCGCCCGCTCCTCCTCCGTACCTCACGCCGGGGTGGCAGGATCGTATCCTGCGGCACAGCATTTGCAACACCTCTCTGCAGAATAGCTCAGGAGGTCGTATCCATGGCACGCATAACGACCGAGGTCCGCTCGGCGCATCTCCTGTCGGCCCGCTTAACCGGCCCTGCTAGCGGCCCAGGCCATCGGTTCCAATCCGTGCTGGCCGGAAGGCTTCTGGCGGGTGCCGGTACGGCCAGGTTGACAAGCCGCTCCAGCCTCGCCGGGCCCGTTTCGAGGAACGTCGATGATCCGGCCCGGGCCCATGACATTCCTCCGGGCGCTGTCCCAGGGGATCCGAACCCGACCACCGGGGAGCCTACGTACTGGTACCCGCTCCGTCGGCCCCTCCCCACCTCAGGGTTCGATCCGGCGAGATGCTTTGGCTGGATCTCGCCGGAAGCTATCGTAGCGAATGCATACGGATCGCCCGCGAACCCCGCTGCCTGGGACGTCTACTGGCGCGAGTACCTGGCCACAGTTTGGCGGCTTGCGGGATCCGGCACCTCGTCTTTCATCCAGCTCCGTCCACGATAGAGCTCGACCGCGAGGCTGGATATCCGTCACGAAACGTACGGGAGCCCCGTCGCACATGGTTGCCCGCGCCCCAGTCCACGGTCGGTTCCCGGGCTGGTCCCCCACGCCTGCTTATCAGGGCAGCTGCGTTGGCCGCGGCTCGGGCGGGGGGGTCCCGGAGAACACCACCAGGATCTTGTAACCCTGCTCTCTCCGCAGCTTCCGGGCGAGCTGGCCCAGCGCCTGCTCCTGTTTTTGCCGCAGGACCTCCGCCTCCACCTCTCCCCGCGCCTCCCGGAAGGACTTCAGGCGCCCGGGCGCCAGCTCCCGCACGCGCGCCACGAGAACCACGCTTCCAAGTGCGAAGGGTCCCACGATCGCCCCGGGAGCTGACCGGAATACGGCGGCCTCCACGGCTCCGTTGAACTGGCCTTCCACCACCTCGAGCCGTTCTGACCTCCCGCCCACGGCGACCGCGGTCGCCGCCGCGGACGCGCCCCGGCGGAGCAGATCGAGCGCCCGGTCGGATGCGGCCCGGCTGACCCAGACGGCGTCCAGCGTTCCCCGAGCCGGCACCCGGTACTGGGCCCGGGTCCGTGTGTAGTACGCCCGCACCTCGCTCAGCGACACCTCAACCCGGCTGCCGACGACCTCCGCCAGCCGCTCGACCAAGAAGCGGCGTCGCAAGAGGTGTTTGAACTCCTGTTCCGTCAGGTGGTAGCTGGCCAGGACCCGCTCGTAGTCGCGCCCTGACGCATGTGCGGACCGGAACCGTTGTACCTCGGTCTCCAGCAGGCTCTCGGGCACCCGCAGACCCCTGCGCTCGGCCTCCTGCGCCAGGAGGAACTCGTCCACCAACCGTTCCACGGTACGGTTGTAGAAGCGCGCCAGTTTGTCGCTGCTCGGACTGTCTAGCGCCACTCCACGCGCTCTGGCGAGCGCCGCCTCCTGCAACAGGTGACGGAAGTAGATCGGCTGGCCCCCGGCCCAGGCAACCACCTGCTGCTCCGGGTTCCTGCAGGCAGAGAGCGCGGCCACCGCAAGGAGAAGAACCAGGCCAGCTGGCGATCTCATGGGACTGACGTTCCGACCTTCGGTTGTGGGACGAACACCTCGACCCGCGTACGCGCTCGGAGCTCCCGGTCAAGCTGCGCCTGCCGCTCCCGGACCCGGTCAGCAATCACCACGCGCTCCACGTCCTGTTTTACGTCCTCGAACCGCCAGACACCGGCCGGACGGCGCGCGGTCACCTTGACGACCAGCCAGAAACCCTGGTACGGGATCGGGTCGCTCACCTCCCCGGGGGAGAGCTCGAAGAGGGGCTCGAATGCACTTCCTCCACGGCCAAGCCACCCGAACTCGCCCTTCTTCGCGCGGCTCGGGTGCACAGAGTACTGCTCGGCTAGCGCCGCGAACTCCTCCCCGGCCCGGGCCCGCTTTGCGATCCGACGGGCCAGATCGCGGTCACGCACGGCGATCAGCCAGACGTAGATCTGCTCGGGACGCCGGAACACAGCCCGGTGGGATCGGTAGAACCCCCACACGTCCTCCTCCCGCAGCGACGATCGGACCTCCTCCACCAGCTGGTCTCTCAACTTGAAGAGGTACAGGTCCAGCTGGACGCGGATCAGCAGATCCTCCCGGGCGACCCCGTGGCGCTCCCGGAGCAGCCGGTAGTACTCGCGCAGGGGACGGGGTAGGCCCTCTCCGGTCCGCAGCGCGCGCTCCACCTCCTCCCGCGTGATGGAGATCCCGCGGCGACGGGCCTCCTGAGCCGCCAGAAGGCGCGTGATCCATCGCTGGGTCAGGTCCCACCGGCGGGCCGCCGCGCCTTCCGGGTCGCTTCCGGCCCGCAAAAGGGCCAGGCTGGCTGAGACGTCCTGGTCCACGAGGCGGGCCGGCAGGGCTTCAGGGCCGACCCTGGCCGCCAGTGGCTCGCCCGCCCGCACGGCAATCGGAAACGGCCCCTCGGGCACCGACACCGCAGCGGAGCATGCCGCCACCGCGATCGCCGCAAGCAAGCCCAGTACGCCGTACGCCAGTACCATGGACGCCACCTCCAGGCCCCGGCGGTCCCAGGAGGCACGCAGGGGGAGGAGGGCTGGCCCTCCTCCCCCTGCCGGGCACCGCCCAGCGACTTCCCTACGGGACCACTACCCCGAAGATGCGAAGCGAAGGCCCGGGACTGACGGTGTTCCCTGCGAGGTCACTGAAGCTCACGGGGCTCCACACTGTGAACCACCAGTCGCCGAACTGAGCGTCCCAGTCCGTGCGGACGCTCTTCCCGTCGTCCGCGGAACCACAAACCAGCTCCGACACACCGGCACCCGGACCCAGAGTCTCCGCACAGGCTACAGGCACCCGAACACCGGTGATCGCGTCCGGCTGACCGCTAAGGTCGTTGTGCTGCGCCCCAGGCGCGACATACGCGCCCACGTGCGCGTCCCACAGGCCGGGCACAGCGGCCGCTTTCTGGCCGTCGTTTTGGTCGTTCGCCGGCACAAACCGCGTCCACTCGGCCGGGTCGTCCAGACTACCGCCGGCCCCCAACGGCCGGGCAGCCATGGCGGGCTCGCTAAACGGGATCCACACGTAGTTGGGCGCCGTGCGCGACCAGTTGCCGAGCCCGCCCGGCGCAGCGGGGACGGACTCCGGAACCGGTGCCGCGGCGAAGGTGGGAGGCGCGGTGTCCTGGGCGACCAGGAAACCCACGCAGTGTGGCCGGATGAAGTTCGGGAACACGAATTCCCCCGCCTGCGTGGTAGGCGTGATGATGGTGAAGATGTTGGTGGCGAGCACGATCCAGGGACTGGTGTCCGGCGTTAGACCGGAGGCCGCAAGCTGTGCCGCGCGCGCAGCGCCGTTCGGCGCCACGCCCGGGTCGTTCGTGCCGGTCTCGGCGCCGTCCCACTCGCAACCATTGCCGCCGTCGACGAAGTCGTCGGCGCCCGCCGGCCCCGTCACGTCCCAGGCACCGGTGAAGTCGATCTGATACGCTGCGTTCCGGCTCGAGTCGCTGCGCCACTGCACTACACCGCGGTAGGTGAAGGTGGTGCCGGAGACCGAGGAGACGATCCGCAGCGCTTTGGCGACCCCGGGGCCAGTCCCCGCGTACGGGCTAGCCTGGTTGTACAGCCTGGGGTCCATGCCCACCGCCAACCGGCTACGGATGAACGCGTTGTCTGCCGCCGTCAGGTTCGCGATGGTAACCAGCTGGATGGGCGTGGTCTGGCCCAAGGGTGTCCCTCCGAAGATGTTGGAGGCCAGCGTCAGAACGTAGAAACCAGTCTGCTGCTGCGGAAGGACGAAGCTCATGCGGTTGATGGCGGTGCTTCCACCCTGGTTGGCCATCACCGTCATCGTGCCGCACGCACCCACGATTGTGGGGTCGCCGGGGTTGACAGCACCCGTGACATTCGGCCCGAGCACGCAGATGGTGATCTGCTGGCCGATGAGGCTGGCCGGCACGTTGAACGTGTACTCGCCGCCCTGGGTGGTGGTGGTCTGCGCCGGCGCTGCGGTAATCGGGTACGTGATGCTGGGGCCGATACGGCCGAGCCGCTGCGCACGGTCCTTCAGCTGGGCCAGCTGGGCCAGCATCTTCTCGGCCGCCGCAGCAGCTGTGCCCCGGCGCTGCTGGTTGCGCACCGCGTCGAGAACCGCCTCCAGCCGGGCGGTCGGGGAGCCGGCAGGCAGAGTGCTAGTCACCCAGTAGCCGACGACCGTACCGTCGTTGGCCGGGTTTCCTTGCACCGCAGGTGGGTTGGGCAAGACAGTTCCGGTCACGAGCACCTTCCCGCTCACCGTCACCGTCCCTCCAGGCGGGCTGGGAGACGGGCTCGGGGTCGGGGCCTGCGCGGTCTGCGTGGTGCCGCAGGCCGCGGCCACCAGGGCCACTACCAGCAGGAGCGCGGCGTGGCCCAGGGCACGACCACTGAATCGAGCCATGCGGTCTTCCCTCCTTTCGTCGTCGAAGTTCAGCATGTTGGGGTTCCGGCCGCCCGGCCCGGGAGTTTCCCTTGTTCGCTCCCGGCCTGCGCGGCCAAGCCGCCCTGCCCCTGCGCTTCCATCCCCCCTTCCCGGGGCCGGCTTCGGGCAGCCCTTACAGC
>JAVKIJ010000112.1:0-7402 GCA_031459535.1 Candidatus Fervidifonticultor quintus
ACAGTTCGAGCATAGCGAGGCGGCCGACGTCGTGGAGGCTGGCGGCTGACAGGAGGTCGAGTGTGGGGTCGACCCCCAGGAGGGCGCACAGCGACAGGACGAGTCTGCGGACGCGGACGTGGTGCTCTGCGAGCCGGGCGGCGAGCTGCGTGAGCTGGGCAGGGTCACTGTAACTGTGGTGGAATGTCGGCATTGCGCACCTGCAGCTCGCGGTGTGCGGCTTCTCGGGCTGCCTCCTCGACGAGGGGGAGGGGAAGGCCCGTGCGGTCGGCCAGCCTGCGCAGGAGCAGCCCCCTGCTGATGGGGTTGAGCTGGTGGACCTCGGCGAGCAGGAGGGCTGCCTGCTGGTACAGGTCGTGCGGGTCGTCGCAACTCAGGGCGTCGATACGGACCTCGTACCCTGTGGGGGCCTGTTTCATAAGGGCCTGGAGCGCGCTGGCGAACACGGCCGGGTTGTCGGCTGCGACCAGCATGTCGTTGAGGTCGCCGTGAGGCCCCAGGCTGGAGGGTAGGAGGACCACGCGGCCCCGGGTTCCGAACAGGCAGGCCACCTCCGCAGCGCGGCTGGTGGCGTCGCGGTCGAAGCAGACGTAGACGCGGCGGCACATGCGGAAGCGCGCGACCCATGATTCGCGGAAGGAGCTCACGCCGCGGGTGGCGACTGCTGGCAGGCCTGCGAGCTCCACGGACATGGCGTCGAGGACGCCCTCGCAGAGGAGGACATACGGTCCTGCGAGGCTGTCCTCGCCGTACAGGTACACGCGCTCGCCGGGCAGGTTGAGGTACTTGGGTTTGCGGTCGGCCTCCGGGAAGGCGCGGCCCTGGAGGTCGACCGCGGCGCCCTGTCGGGTGATGGGGAGGACGATGTAGCCGCCTCCGGCGGCGGCGAAGGTGTCGCGGACCGTGTTCTGGCTGGACCTGGTGACGAGTCCTGCGGCCTCGGCGAGGCGGAGGTCTACGCCGGACTTCTTCAGGTGTGAGGCGAGGAACCCTCGCGTCTGCTGGGGCGCGTAGCCTATGCGCTTGAGCTTGACGAACTCCGGCGGGAGTCCCCTGCGCGCGAGGTACTGGACGGCGTCTTCCGGGATGGCGGATGCGTACACCTTGACGGCCTGCTCGAAGAGAGGGCGGTGGTCAGGCTGTCTGGGGGCGCTGGCCTTTTCCGGGAACTGCACGCCTGCCTGCCGGGCGGCGGAGCGGAGGGCGTCGACGAAGGAGCTGTGGTTTTCCAGGGCTCTGATCAAGTCGACGACGTCTCCGCGGGCTCCGCACCCGAAGCAGTGCCAGCGGCGGTCGGCGGTGTAGATGACGAGGCTCGGGTCTGTGTCGGGGTGGAGGGGGCAGAGGGTTCTGAGGCGGTTGCGGCCCATGGGGTGGAGACGGGCGCCGGCCGCGGCGAGCACAGCTTCCACGGGGAGGCGGCTTTTGACCTCCTCGAGGACGGGGAGGAGGCTTGTGTCAGCTGCTGCCGTGGCCATTGCGGTCCCTCCTGGCCGGGGTGACGCGCAGCCCCCTGTCGACGGTCCTGCGGGCGTCTGCCAGCAGTGATGCGGGCAGCTGTCCGGTGTCGATGAGCTTGCGGAGCTTCGCGGTGGAGATTTCCAGGACCTGGTCGAGCGCTCCGAGCTCGGCCAGCCGCGCTCTGAGGGTCTCGGTGTCCCACTCGGTGGCGGTCTGGATGGTAGCGGAGCCCAGGCGCGTGTCTACTCGGCCGAGCTGCCGGACAATCTGCTCGAGCTCCTCGCGTAGAGGCGCTACGGACTCGACCAGCTCTTTCGCGCGAGCCTCAACGGTGATGATGCGGTCCAGCAGCTCCTGCCCCCGGGAGCGGAGCTGGCCTTCCGGGGTGAGGGTGGGGAGGGGCAGCTGTTCCGGCGGGGCAGGAGAGATGCCGTCGCCGGGCCCGAGGCGCAGGCAGGCGGTGCGGAAGGGGCAGTACCCGCAGGGGAACTCGGTGGTTTCGGGGTCGTGGTCCCTGGGGGGCACTCGCCCTTCCCGGATGTGTGTGTACACCGACCTGATCCAGTCCTGGATGTGATTCCAGGTGCCCGGGTCGTACAGAACGGGAACCGGCTCCCGGATGGCGGTCTGCTTGTCGTGGTAGAGGACGATGCCAAATGGGAGCTTGGTGTGGTGGAGGTAGCAGGTCATCTCCGCGGCGTCCTGGGGGCTGGCCTGGCCGGTGGCGGCTACGTCTCGGACGGCGTAGCTGGTGACGCTCTTGATGTCGACGAGGAAACGCAGGGTTTCGTCGGGGCGCAGCTCGCCTGGCAGGAGGCCGCTTGCGAGGGAGGCGATGGCTTCTCCGGTAGCCTCGAGCATGGCGTCGTAGCGGCCCCGGATGGGGAGGTCGACGCCGGGGATCTGGATGGCGACGGGCTGTTCGGTTGCGAGGACACGGAACCCCCGGCTTTCGAGGGCGCTCAGGCGCCGGTAGTACTCGTCGTGGTACAGGCGGCCCCAGGTGCGGCTCTCGATCACGCGGGGGTGGAGCTGGTCGCGCTCGACGTGCAGAAAGGCGAGCCCTGTGCGGCGCCGACAGACCAGGAGGTCGCTGGGCCAGAAGGCGGTGCGCAAGGAGGGGGTGCGGCTGAGCTCAGGCTCGACGGCGACGGCCCGGAGGGCGCTGTCCAGGGCGGAAGCGCACGCCCGGGCGATGTCGCGGTCCAGGGCGCTTGTGGGCATAGGATGTCTCCCTTCTTCACGGCTACTGTACAGAAGGGGTTGTCCCGCTGTCAATGCGCCAGCTATCTGGCGCGCGCTCGGTTGGTCTGGCTCTGGCGCCGGTAGTACTCGGGCTTGCGCTGGCGGGTCTTGACCTGGCCGAGGGCGCGCTCCAGGTACTCTGTGGCAGCCTCGCAACTTGAGCCCTCGTAGCCGACGGCCTCGATGGAGACTGTTCCGTCCTCGTCGACCAGGACCTCGATCTCGCGGCGGCTCATGGTTTCACCTCCGGGGCTGTGCCGCTGGCGAGCAGGGCGTTGTAGTAGCTGGCCTCGGCCTGCAGGACCTGGGTCCTTGTGGGGCCTGCGGCGATGGTCCTGCCGGTGGCGAGGTCGGTGGCGACCCACTCCTGGCGGGCGGGGTCCCACTCCACGCTGCTCAGACGGTGGCAGGCGACCTGGCCGAACTCCTGCCAGGGGATGTCGTCGGACCACACTCCGGTGACCGTGCCCTCCTGGGTGATGATGAGCACCTGGTCCATGCCGTTACCCCCTGATTCTCAGGCGCACCCTGCCGTCGGGGAGGCGCTCCTGGCGGACCTGCTGGCCCCGTCTGCGGGCGGCGCGGGTGACGACCTCGACGGCGTACTCCTGGAGGAGGCGGCCGTAGTGCTGGCCGAGGACGCGCTCCACGTGGCCGGCCCACAGGTCCGCCTGGAGGGTGTATGTGCCGTCCGGCTGGCGGACCAGGCCGACGGTGTACGGGGAGTTCGGGAGGCGGATGATGTGGTCCGCCCGCCCCATGTCGCGGAAGTAACCCTGGATGGCGCCTGGGCCGTCGAGTCTGCAGCCCAGGCGCTCCAGGGCGGCAGCGAGGGCGTCGAGGTCCCGGATCTGGGTGGAGACGGTGGCGAGGTGGCTCATGGATCACCTCCGCGTGCTAGTGGAGTCTGGGCAGGTGGACGAGCAGCCCGTCTGGGAAGCTGTTGCGGACGATCCAGCGGCCGTGTGGCGAGGGGCGGTTGTGGGAGAACCGCTGGGCGAGTAGGCGGCGGACCTCCTCGGGAAGCTGGATCTCATGGCCCCCGTCGATCATGCCGCTCGAGGCGTCGCGGCCGACTGCTGCGACGATCCACCCCACCTCGGGGATGGCGGCGAGCGTGAAGCCCACTTCCAGCTCGGCGCCGAGGACGTACGTGTGGACGGCCCGCTCGTAAGCGCGCCTGGCCTCGGCCTGGCTCGGGTACACGCGTGCGTAGACCTTGATCTCGATGTCGCTCATGGGTTACTCCAGCACGATGCGTCTGCGGAGCTCCTGGGCCAGGTGGGCGGCGCGGTCCTGGTCGAGGGCGGCGGCGGCGATGGCGTCCAGGGCCTGTCGGAGGGCCGGGATGGCGTTGGTCTCCCGGAGAGTGCGGGCGGACCCGGCCAGGTACTCGCGGCTGAGCCGGTCGAGCATGGCCTCGACCTCCCGGTCGCCTACGAAGTTGAGGCTGCGGAAGTCGGAGACCATGCGTCGGAGGGCCTGTAGGGTGTGCTCGGTGACGGTCTGGTTGCGGGAGATAGTGGCGGCGGCCTCCTGGCAGGCGGCGGCCACGCGGTTGCGGATCTCAGAGACGGCTTCTGTGAAGAACGTCTCCAGGTGCTGACGGTAGGCGGCGCGGAGGGAGTCCGCGACGAGGCTGGCGTCGGACGATGAGGCGAGGGGCCGGAGCTCCGGAGCTGTGATCTGGTACGCGTGGTAAGAGAGGCTGAACTGGATCGAGTCCGGCGCAGGGTAGCTGGCGCGGACGCGCTCCAGGTAGCGGCGCACGAACTCGTCCTCACTGGTGTCCTGGAGAGCTCCGGTGGCGCGGGAGACGTGGTAGGCGGCTTTTGCGGCCTGCTCGTACTCCTGGCTCATGACGGCGTGCCAGACGGCGGTGTACTGGTCGAGGAAGCGACTGGCTGCGGCGTCGAACTCGGCGCGGATCGCGTCGAGCCGGCTGAGGAGCCTCGGGGCGGCGGCGACGGGGACGAAGCGCGCGCGGCCGACCGGGAACGGGACGCTGTAGCGCTCCAGGGTCCGGTAGGCCCTGCTGGCGAGGGACTGGAGCTCGCGGAGCAGGTGCCTGGGGACGAGGTGCTTGCGGCCGAGGGAGTAGATCTCGGGGACGTCGGGCAGCCCCAGGTCGCTGGGGTAAAGCCCTGCGGTGCCGGTCCACATGTGGATGTCGAGGGATACCAGGACGCCGGTTTCCCAGATGCGGACGCGGGGCTGGGAGGGCTGGGGCTGCTGTTCCTGGGAGAGGTCGAGCTGGGCGAGCAGGGAGGACATCCTCGTGCCTCCTTTCCTGGGCGTTTCGCCCTGGGACGGCGCGGCCGGAGGCCGCGCACGATGCTACTTGCTGCGGCCGTCGTGCGGCTGCGGCATGAGCTCGTTCCAGTACTGCCTGGCGAGCTGCAGGATGGCGGAGACCATTTTGGGATCCAGCCGGCTCTTTGCGAGCTCCGCCTCGATCGTGGCGAGGGGCTTCAGCAGGTTGTCCGGACCGTACAGGTAGGCGGAGTACTTGCGGTGGAGCCTGTGATCAGACATCTCTACACCTCCAGGATGTACCTGAGCGACAGGAGCAGGAGGAGCGCGCAGTAGCAGTAACGCAGGGTGTCCTGTGGCAGGCCTGTGGCGATCAGGGCTCCTGCCCAGGCACCGAGTGCGGCGGTGGGGGCTGCTGAGAGGAAGGCCCTGCGGTTGACGTGGCCGATTCTGGCGTGGGTGAGCGCGCCTGAGATGGCGACAGGCAGCGCGGCGGCCAGCGAGGTACCCTGCGCGGCTTTCTGGGTAATGCCGGCAAGGATCGTGAGGGCCGGGATGACGATAGTTCCTCCGCCCACTCCGAACAGGCCGGCTGCGATTCCCGAGGCGGCGCCGGCGAACGCTGCCGCGAGGTGATGAGGGAAGGTGCCGCTGCTACTGGACAGGAGCGGCCTGGCGAGGACAAGGAGAGCAGAGGCGTACAGGTACCAGCCGAGTAGCCAGCGCAGGTCGGTGTGGTGGAGGCGGCGTGTGAGTCTGGCGCCCGCTCTGGAAGAGATAGCGCCGAAGAGGGCGACGAGCGCGGCCAGGCGCAGGTCCGCGGCGCCGCGGGTGAGGTACGTGGTGGAGCTGAGCGCGCTGCTTGCGGCGAGCACGGCGAGGCTGGTGCCGTGGGCCGCGTGCTGGGAAAGGCCGGCGAGGGAGGTGAGCAGCGGCACCAGGATGGTCCCGCCCCCGAGGCCGGTGAGGCCGCTGGCGAGCCCGGCGAGAGCTCCTGCGGCCGCGCACGCTACGTGGTTGGGGACCTGGCGCTGGCCTGCGAGCATGTGCGGTGTGTGGACTATCGTCGCGCGTGTCGGCGCGCGGCTACGGCCAGCAGGAGAAGGCTGGCTGCTGCCGCGGCGGCTGCTGGCCACCTGTAGGACAGGCGCGGCCGTCGTGCGGTTGGCGGCAGTGCGGCAGTGGCGTCAAGCAGCTTCTGCACGACGGAGGACGGTGTGAGGCCGCTAGCGACCGAGAGGGCCAGGACGGCGTCGGCTGTGTCGGGGTCGAGTGTGACTGGGAAGCTCATGGCTTGGCTCCTCCTGTCTGTGAGTGGTCCAGGTGGATGGCGCACAGTGTCTGTCCGTACTCTACGGGCTCGCCGTCTGCGACCAGGAACTGACGCAGGCGGCCGGAGACGGGCGCTGGGATTTCGACGGACAGTCCGAGGGCGTGGATGTGGCCGAGCGGCTGACCGGGGAGCACGTGGGCGCCGTCAGAGGCCATGCGTCTGAACGTCCCCACCATTGGGGCGGTCACGTGGACGACCTCGCAGACCGCCGGGGCAGGAGCCGATGCTGGCTGTGGGGTTCTGCGGACAGCGATACGGAGTCCGCCAAAGCACACGTCGAGCTCGGCGACGTCGGCCTCGGTGGCGATGGCGACGAGCTGCTGAGTGGCGTCGCTGATGTGTGCCACTGGCTATTCCCGTGTCCGACGGCGGCGAGGGGTCCCGGCTGGTTGCGCCGCCGTTTTTGCTGCTAGGACATGGTGGCCATGGCGGCCACCACATCAAAGCGCACCCACGGGATCCGCCTGCCCAGGGCGGGTTCCGTGGTCTCGACCATGCGGTGGGACTCGCAGTCCCACCGCAGGCTGACTAGCGGGGCTGCCTCGGCGGCAGCCGCGAGAGCGGGGTCCAGCAGGTACAGGGGGGATGACCCCCCTGGAGCCGCGGACCCGGCGATGAGGATCAGCCCCCCGGCGTCCCTCATGGCCGCCAGGTAAGCGGCCGTGAGGGAGTCGTCGTCGCCGCGCGGGACGGCGAAGACGACGGGGGTGCCGCCGAGCTCCTTGATGAGCTCCGCGGCCTGGCGCCCCCGCGCCGTAGCCGGCACGCGGTAGCGCCTGACGCCGTTGGAGACCAGCTCCGCGACCTGGTCGCGGAGCCAGGCCGCGGCCAGCTCCCAGGCCCTGCCCTGCAGCGCGTTGTCGCGCTGCAGGAGCAGGAGCACCGGCTCCCGCAACTCCGCGGGGGAGCAGGACCTCAGGAGGAGCCTGTCGGCGGCTTCGCGCCGCCGGCGCCCCTCCTCCCACAGCCAGTCCTCGGAGAACGAGTCGAAGTCGTCCTCCTCCGGGCTGGTGGGGTCCAGCGCCTGCTGGGCCTCCGCGGCGCGCTGGAGCTCACGGTCGAGAGCCCAGCGCGCGAGCTCTGGGTCTGCGGCGCGCGTGGCTCTGGCAT
>JAVKIJ010000113.1:0-7254 GCA_031459535.1 Candidatus Fervidifonticultor quintus
GATGGCGCCCTCGGCCGTCGCGCCCGGCAGCGCCCACACGAACTCCTCGCCGCCGTACCGGCCCACCGGATCCGTGATGCGCCGGCGGCCGGCCAGCAGCCGACCCACGGCGCGCAGCGCGTCATCTCCCACCTGATGCCCGTAGCGGTCGTTGACCTGCTTGAAGTGGTCGAGGTCGATCATCATCACCGACAGCGGCTCGCCACCGCGCCGGCTCCGTTCCATCGCGAGAGAAAACTGCTCGTCGAACGTCCGGCGGTTGGGAAGTTCGGTGAGGGGATCGCTGGTGGCCAGGCGTTCGAGCCTCCGATTGGCCTCTCTCAACTGGTCCTGGAGCTGCTTGACGCGGAGGGCGGCACGGATGCGCGCGACGAGTTCGGCGGTCTCGAACGGCTTCGCGACGTAATCGTGGGCGCCCAGCTCCAGGCCCTTGATGCGGCTGTCGATTTCCGACCGAGCGGTCATCATGATCACGGGGATATCCCGGACGTCGGGGTCCGCCTTCAGCGCCTCGACCACCGAGAAGCCGTCCAGATCGGGCATCATGACATCCAGCAGGATCAGGTCGGGCCTGTCGGTGCGGGCCCTCTCCAGGACCGCCCCGCCGCCGGGGAGCACCGAAACACTGCAGCCGAGGGTTTCCAGCCGTCGGCGGAGGAGGTCGAGGATAGCCTGCTCATCGTCCACGACGAGCACTCTTGGAACATGGGGGCCGTCGGCTATTCCCATGGTGCCTGCCCTTCCGCTGAAGGGAGCGTTCTCCTCCCGTAGAATATTACCCAAACACTTGAAGCGTCCGCCGGCCTGTGGGGAGGTCGGTTCTCTGCAGCCATCGCTGACCCCATCGCCGCTGTTCGGGCCGCCAATCCTCCCGATCGCCGTCGGGATCCTCGAGCTAGCCGTCGGATTCCTGGCCATGGCTACGCCCGATGCGTTCGGGCCGCCCGTCTACAGCCGCGCCGGCATCCTGCCCCGCTTTGCCATGGCCTTCGTGCTGGGCGGGGTCTTTACCTTGCTCGGCCATGCGCTGAGGGCGCGCCGACAGCACAGGATCGCGCTGGCGCTGGCCGCGGCGGGCGCAGTCCCGCTGATTGTGCCCGGTGCCCTGGCGATGACGCGTTCCGGCATCTGGCCGGCGCCCCTGCTGGGGATCCTCTTAGGGGCCGGCGCCGTGGTCGATGCGGCCAGGCCCGTACCGGCGGGTGAGGGGCGCTGGCAGACGGTCCCCAGCATTGCCGTGGTGGCGGCCGTGACCGCGCTCGCCCACAGCCTGCTGGCCCTGCGCTGGCCGGCGCTGCTGCGGATCCCGGCCTCGGCGTGGCTGGGAGGCCAGCGCTTGCCCGTGGCGGGGGTGATGCTGACAGCGGCCGCCGCACTGGGCCTTGGGTGGGCGGTTCCCAGGGTGCGATCCGCCACGCAGGTGGCGGCGGCCGCCGCGCTGGCGGCCATCGCGGTGGGACTGGTGCCGTTGGGGCGATGGCTGGGCGTGGTCACGTACGGCTTGCTGGCCGTCTTCCTGGCGTCCGAGCCGGCACTCCGGGCGATGATGGCCCAGCGCATCGCCGAGCGGGCCACCGAGCCGACCGCCGTCACCGGCTACGAGCTCGCCACCGAGGCCGCGGCGTGGGGGTTCGTGTCCATGATCGCGCTGGCTGGCAGCATCGAGACGCAGCGGGAGGCCCGCCAGGCCCTGGCGGCATTGACGCTGGTGGCCAGCGTCTTCACCATCTACTGGTTCCACTTCCGCTCTGTACGGCGTGCGGAGCTGATCCACACGGTGACCGGCAGCGCGGCTTACAGCGTCCTGGTGGCCATCCTGGTAGCCCTAACCGGCGGCGCCCGCAGCCCGTACTTCTTCATCTACGCCTTGCCCATCGTGGCGCTGGCGTGGACGCGGTCGCCGCAGACCGTCCTCGTCCCCCTGACCATCCCCCTGGTCGCGTTGATCACCGAGAGCACCCTGATGCTGCGCAGCGGCCAGGCGATAGAATTCGTCCTGGTGGTGACGATCCCCCGCGCCGGCGGCTTGGTGCTCATTGCCGGCTTTTCCTATCTGCTGGCACGCCGCAACCTCGACGAGCAGAGGCGGGCCCGCACCCAGCACCTGCAGCTCCAGGCGGTGCTGGCGCACATGGGCGAAGGCTTGATGACCGTGGACGCCAGGAGCATCGTGACCCTGTGCAACGGGGCGGCGCAAGCCCTGCTGGGTGCCCAGGACGAGATCGTCGGGCGGTCCCTCGACGACCTCCTGCCGCTCCGGCGCGTGGACGGCGGCCCACTCGGGTGGTCGGACCATCCCGTGCGCCGGGCCCTGGCTGGCCACCGCGTGCCCTGGGAGCGTGTCATGGCCACCCGGCGCGACGGCCCTCTGCCCCTGGCGATCTCCGCAACGCCACTGGCCGACGGTCAGGGCGGGTCGTCCGCCATCGTGCTCCTCCGCGACGTGCGCGCCGAAGTGGAAATGGAGCGCATGCGGGACGACTTCTTCTTCATCGCCTCTCACGAACTGCGGACCCCACTCACGGTCATGAAGGGCAACCTGGAGTTGGCCCAGGAGGCCGCGCCTGAAGGACCGCTGCGCAAGACGATCGCCGAGGCCCTGACGTCGGTGCTGCGGCTCATCCGCATCGTGAACGACTATTTGGATGCCGCGCGGCTCGAGCACGGGACGCTGACTGTGCGGCTGGAAGACGGGTTCATGACGGACCTGGTGCGCCAGGCCGTGGAGACCATTCGGCCGGACGCCGAGCGCAAGGGACTCCGGATCTCCTACCGGGAGGCCCCGGACCTACCGGCCGTGCGCATGGACGTGGAGCGGACGCTGCAGATCCTGCTCAACCTGCTGGGCAACAGCGTACGGTACACGACCCAGGGCGAAATCCAGGTCTGGCACGAGGTCCACGACGGGATGGTCGAGACCCTGGTGCGGGACACCGGTGCGGGGATTCCACCGGAGCACCACGCGCGGCTGTTCACCCGATTCGGCCAGGTGGAACGGGGCCTGACCCGCGCGTCGGGTGGCAGCGGGCTGGGCCTCTATATCTCGCGGAAGCTGGCCGAGCAGATGGGCGGGAGCGTGGTGCTGAAGCACAGCGCCCCCGGGCAGGGCAGCACGTTCGTCTTGAGGTTGGCAGCGGCGCGCTAGCCGCCGGGGCGCACGAAGAGCAGGTAGAGGATGAACGCGAAGAGTAGCCAGAAGATAATGTCCACCACGGCCTCCTTGGATCGGCGGATTCGACGGGGTCTGGGGCCTTCCTGCGCGCGTTGACCGATACCCCCCCTTTGCTATAATACGCGAGGACGCGCCCACGTAGCTCAGGAGGCAGAGCGTGTCCTTGGTAAGGACAAGGTCACCGGTTCGAATCCGGTCGTGGGCTCCAGTCGGCCGTCTCGCGCAGAGTCGGCCGTATTCGTGAGAGGAGCCAGGGACGATGGCGAAGCAGCGGTTTGAGCGGACGAAGCCGCACGTGAACATTGGGACGATCGGGCACGTGGATCATGGGAAGACGACGCTGACGGCGGCGATCACCCATGCGATGGCGGTGGGGGGGCTGGCGGAGGCGAAGGGGTACTACGACATTGACAATGCGCCGGAGGAGCGGCAGCGGGGGTTGACGATCAACATCAGTCATGTGGAGTACCAGACGCCGGCGCGGCACTATGCGCACATTGATTGTCCGGGGCATGCGGACTACATCAAGAACATGATCACGGGGGCGGCGCAGATGGATGGCGCCATCCTGGTGGTGAGTGCGGCGGACGGGCCGATGCCGCAGACGCGGGAGCACATTCTGCTGGCGCGGCAGGTGAACGTGCCGGCGATCGTAGTGTTTTTGAACAAGGTGGACATGGTGGATGATCCGGAGCTGCTGGACCTGGTGGAGGTGGAGGTCCGGGAGCTGCTGAGCCACTACCAGTTTCCGGGGGAGGAGATCCCGGTGGTGCGGGGGTCGGCGTTGAAGGCGCTGGAGGCGTTGGAGGCGGACCGGAAGCTAGGGCGGGGGCAGAACGCGTGGGTGGACGGGATCTGGGCGTTGATGGAGGCGGTGGACCGGTACATTCCGACGCCGGTGCGGGAGACGGACAAGCCGTTCCTGATGGCGGTGGAGGACATCTTCACGATCACGGGGCGGGGGACGGTGGCGACGGGACGGGTCGAGCGGGGGAAGGTGACGGTAGGGGAAGAGGTGGAGATTGTGGGGTTGCGGGACGAGGCGAAGCGGACGGTGGTGACGGGGCTGGAGATGTTTCGGAAGTCGCTGGACGAGGCGCTGGCGGGGGACAACATTGGGGTGTTGCTGCGGGGGGTCGAGAAGGACGAAGTAGAGCGGGGGATGGTGCTGGCGAAGCCGGGGACGATCAAGCCGCACACGACGTTTGAGGCGGAGGTGTACGTGCTGACGAAGGAGGAGGGGGGGCGGCATACGCCGTTCTTCACGGGCTACCGGCCGCAGTTCTACTTTCGGACGACGGACGTGACGGGGGACATCACGCTGCCCGCGGGGGTCGAGATGGTGATGCCGGGGGACAACATCACCATGGGGGTGAAGCTGATCACGCCGGTGGCGCTGGAAGAGGGGCTGCGGTTTGCGATCCGGGAAGGCGGACGGACCGTGGGCGCCGGCGTCGTCACCAAGGTGGTGGAGTAAGCCATGGCGGTCGCCCAGAAGATCCGCATCAAGCTCAAGGCCTTCGATCACAAAGTCCTCGACCAGTCCGCCGAGAAGATCGTGACCGTCGTGCGGAAGTCGGGAGCCCGGGTCAGCGGCCCCGTGCCGCTGCCCACCAACCGGAACCGGTTCTGCGTGATCCGATCCCCGCATATCGATAAGGAGTCGATGGAGCACTTCGAGATCCGCACTCATCGGCGCCTGATCGATATCCTGGAGCCGACCCAGAAGACTGTAGACGAGTTGATGCACCTCGACCTGCCGGCCGGGGTCGATATCGAGATCAAGCTGTAGAGGGCGGCGCCATGGCGGCGATCCTGGGACGCAAGCTGGGTATGACGCGGGTGTTTGACGAGTCGGGCGAGAGCGTCGCGGTGACCGTGGTCGAGGCTGGGCCGTGCGTGGTGGTCGAAACCCGTACCCCCGAGCGCGACGGCTACGCTGCGGTGCGCGTGGCGTTCGATCCGGTTCCCGGGCGCAAGGTGAACAAGCCCCTCGGAGGCGTGTTCGCCAAGCACAGGCTGACGCCGCACCGGATTATCAGGGAACTCCCCATGCCGGCCGGCGAGGTCAAGCCCGGGCAGACGATCACCGTGGAAGCCTTCGAGGCCGGCCAGCTCGTGGATGTGACGGGGACCAGCGTCGGCAAGGGCTTCTCGGGCGCCATGAAGCGCCATGGGTTCGGCGGGCAGCGGGATTCTCACGGTGTCTCGCTCATGCACCGCGCCGTGGGCTCGATCGGGTCCTCCGATGTCGCCCGTGTCTTCCCCGGCAAGCGGATGCCGGGCCGAGGCGGTCACAAGCGGGTGACCGTCCGGCGCCTGCGTGTCGTGCGCGTGGACGCCAAGAACCACCTGTTGCTGCTGCGCGGCGCCACCCCCGGGGTGCGCGGGGGACTGCTACTGCTGCGCACCGCACAGTAGGGCTGGTCGTTCCAGGGAGATGCGCGAATGCTGAAAGTGGCCACTTACAACGCCGCCGGCACCCAGACCGGCGAGATCGAGCTGCCCGAGTCCATCTTCGGCCAGCGGCCGCATCGGCCCCTGCTGCACCAGGCGCTGGTGGCGGAATTGGCGAACCGCCGGGCCGGCACGCACGCCACGCGGACGCGGGGGCAAGTGCGGGGAGGCGGCCGCAAGCCGTGGCGTCAGAAGGGCACGGGCCGTTCCCGGCAGGGGAGCCGGCGCTCACCGATCTGGGTAGGCGGCGGGATCACGTTTGGGCCGCAACCGCGGCGATACACTCAGAAGCTCTCCCGGCAAGAGCGAACCCTGGCGCTGCGATCCGCGCTGTCGGTCCAGGCCCGGGCCGGGAAGGTCATTGTGGTCGAGCCGCCGGCGAGCGACCAGGCCCGCACCAGGGACATGGCTGCGCTGCTGCGGGCTGTGGGCGCGGCGGAACGGCCCATTCTGGTGGTGGCGGATGGAGAGCGGGCGGCCGCCCGGGCCGCGGCCAACATCCGGGGCTCCCGGATCCTGTCTGCGCGTCGGCTCTCGGTCCGCCACCTCCTGGTGCCGGGTACCCTGGTGCTCACCCGCGGGGCACTGGCAGAGCTGCAGGAGGCATTGGGGTCGTGAACATCCACGAGATCATTCGTCGGCCGATCCTCACCGAGAAGAGCCTGCGGGGCAATGAGCTCGGCAAGTACACGTTCGAAATCGCGCCCGGTGCCAACAAGCTGGAGGTCAAGCGGGCCGTCGAGGGGATCTTCTCGGTGCAGGTGCGGAAGGTGAACGTCATCAACATTCCGGGGCGTACGCGCCGGCGCGGCCGCCACACGTTCGCGGCGCCCGGGGTGCGCAAAGCGATTGTCACGCTGGCACCGGGCCAGAAGATCGACCTCGAGAGCCTGACGTAGGGCGAGGTCTGGAGGCCACGATGGGGGTCAAGAAGTTCAAACCGACGACGCCGGGCCGCCGCTTCGCGACGGTCTCGAGCTTCGAAGAGATCACCAAGAGCACGCCGGAGCGGTCCCTGCTGCAGCCGCTGCGGAATCCCGCAGGCCGCAACAACATGGGCCGGATCACCACACGGCACCAGGGCGGCGGCCACAAGCGGCAGTACCGGGTCGTGGACTTCAAGCGTGACAAGGACGGCGTCGCGGCCAGGGTGGCGGCGATCGAGTACGACCCGAACCGGTCGGCGCGCCTGGCCCTCCTGCACTACGCGGACGGCGAGAAGCGGTACATCCTGGCGCCGCAGGGACTGCGGGTCGGCGATATCGTGACGTCCGGCCCCGATGCGGACATCCGGACGGGTAACGCCCTGCCGTTGCGGACAATTCCGGTAGGCACCGTGGTGCACAACGTGGAGTTGGAGCCCCGGCGTGGAGGCCAGATGGTGCGGGCCGCGGGCGCCGGTGCGCAGATCATGGCCAAGGAAGGTGAGTACGCCCACCTCCGCTTGCCCTCAGGGGAGGTCCGGTTGGTCCCGATCGACTGCAAGGCGACCATCGGTCAGGTCGGCAACCTCGACCACGAGGCCGTGAAGATCGGGAAGGCCGGCCGGAAGCGCTGGATGGGCGTCCGACCCAGCGTGCGCGGTGTGGCCATGGACCCCAGCAGCCATCCCCACGGAGGCGGCG
>JAVKIJ010000114.1:0-7241 GCA_031459535.1 Candidatus Fervidifonticultor quintus
TCACGCGAAGCGACCTCCTCCACGTTATCCGCCTCCGCATCGACCCGGCGGCGTAGAGAGGCACCCGGCGCCGGTGGAGGAGACCCAGGGGGACCAGCGAATGCTCCAGCACGAGATATGGGCACTTTCAAACCGATGCGCACAACATGTTGAATGTCTCTTCCTTGAATATTGAGGGGGGATTGCCGATGATCCGCGTTGCGCAAGCCCTGGCAGTGACCGTGGCCCTGATGCTCTCCAACACGGCTCAGCTGGCGGCCCAGGCCCAGATAGACGTCCCGGCCGGGACCCAGGTCCCGCTCAGTTTCTCCACGAGGGTCGACTCCAGCACCGCGCGGGAAGGCGACCCGGTGACGTTCGCGGTGGCCCAGGACGTGCTCATCGATCGCCAGGTCGTCATCCGCAAGGGGACCGGGGCTCAGGGGCTGGTGGTCTCCGTGACGCCGCCTGGCATCTTCGGCCGCAACGCGCGGGTCCACGTGGCGTTCGTGCAGACAGCCGCCGTAGACGGGCTGCCGATCAAGCTGGCACCGATCGACATCACCCCGGGCAACCTGAGGGAAACCAAGGACGCGGCCGGCGCCGCAGGGGCCAGCGTGGCCGGATTGATTCTCCTGGGCCCCGTGGGTGTGGCCGCCGGGGCGCTGATACGGGGCGGGCACGTCACGATCCCGCCCGGGGCGGTGGCGGTCACCTCGACCGTGGGCCTCAACAAGGTCAAGGTCCAGTAGCGGACGAGGCCGGAGACCCCGGCGCGCCAGCCGGCGGGCGCCGGCTCGCTATCCCCTGCGGAGTAGCAGGAGAGCGGCGCCCAGCGTCAACGCAATGGCGACCGCCCGGCCGAGGCAGCCGGTCGGCGCGCGCTCGCCGGGGCGCCGGAGCGGCGCCTTCATCGAGAGCCTGGTCGCCCTCTTGAGCGAGGCAATCGCGTCGCTGGTGCGTCCCATTTGCTTGTAGAGCCCGCCGAGGTTCTGGTGGGCGATCCAGTAATCGGGATCTGCGGCCACGGCGCGCTCGTACGCCTGGAGCGCCTCCTCGAGGCGGCCGGCCTCCCGGTGCACGTTGCCCAGATTGCTCCAGGCCGGCGCATACTTGGGGTCGATGGCCACAGCACGGGTGAACGCCTGCTCGGCCTCGTCCAGCCGGCGCTGGTGGACCAGGGCGACGCCGAGCTTGCTGTACGCGACAGCCGAAGTGGGATTGGCCTGTAGCGCCCTGCGGAAGGCCGCCTCGGCCTGCGCCCACTCACCGGCGTCGAGGTGCCTTTCGCCTTCTACCACGTGAGGATCCGCTGACAGCTTCACCACGCGCTCGCTCAAGGTTCCCGCTCCCCGGGGACGCTCTGGGCACCCCGCATGGAGATGTGTTGGCCTCAGGGGCGGCCGGCCCCTTCATGGGACCACGTCGCCGGGGATCATACTACGGGGCTTGGCCGCAAGATGCCGGTGTACCTACGAAGCGGCCCAGAGCGGCAGGTCGGCGTACGTTGCTGGCCCAGGCGCGCCCGAGCGCTCGGCGGCGAGTGCCGCCTCCCATGCGCCGGGATGATTGTCGGGCTCGGCCTGCCGTACCTCCGCCGACCGAAAGGCGTTGCACAGCGCGCGGGCCTGGAGGTAGAGCCCTATCGTCTCGGGAGTCGGACCGTCCGCCCCGGCCAGCTGCGCTGCCACTGAGGGATCGTCCGTGCTGAGGACAATGTGTCGGGCGCCCATTCTGCGGGCCTCCCAGAGGCCGTGGAGCACAGCCCGATAGGATGAGCGCGTAGATTCGTACCGCCCGAGCCGCCTGACCGCGGTGCGTGTCTCGCCTGTCTCCTGCCATCGCAGGACCGCGGCGATACCCACCCGGCCTCCCGGCAGCCTTCGCGCCGACGTCATCACGTGGAGCACCCTGGGCAGACCCGTCACCACGGCACCTCGAGCAGCGCTGCGGCCAGCAGGCAGCAGACCAGCCCGATAATCTTCAACCGCACGGCCTGCCGGTCATCCCAGAAGAGGGCCCAGCGGCCCACCGCAGTGATCCTGGTCTCGGCGATCATGCATGCACCTCGGTGCCGTACCGGCGCAGCAGCCCGACGACTTTGCCGACGACCTCGAAGTCACCACGAATGGGCCCGTAGGTGGGATTCTCAGCCTTCAGGTACAGCCGGCCGTTCTCAAGGGCCAGTCGCTTGACCGTCGCCTCATCACCCTGCAGTGCCACAACGATGTCACCAGGCGCAGCGGTCGGCTGGCAGTGGACGATCACGAGATCCCCCGGGTAGATGCCGGCCCCGATCATGCTGTCACCGCGCACGGTGAGGAGGAAGCTCTCGTCGTTCCAGCCAACGAACCGCCGGGGTATGGGAATCATGTCGTCGATCTGCTGCTGGGTCAGGATCGGGACACCCGCCGACACACGTCCCACCAGCGGTAGCGAGACGACCTCTTCGTCCTCAAGCCTCACCGTGCGGTCGGTGATCTCGAGCACTCTCATTCGGTCGCCGTCCCGCCTCAGGTAGCCCTTCCGGGTGAGCGCCGTCAGGTGCTGGTGAACCGTGGCGGGGGAGCGCATGCCGAGCGCCTGACCGATCTCTCGCACCGAGGGAACAATGCCGGTTCGCCAGATGCTCCGGGCGATGTGGCCGAGGACTTCCTGCTGGCGAGGGGTGAGCGGCTTCCGCATTAAGGCACCTCCGCGGCCATGGTAGCGAACTTACGTTCGCCTATCAAGGCTCGTAGATACGAACGTTTGTACGTATATCGGGGTTTGCGCCCAGGGGACTGCCCAGAGTCGCCGGTGCGCGTCCGCGCGCCTGATTCCGCACCCGGACGAGCCGCCGCAGCCGCGCCCCTACTGGCCCACCGCCTTGCCGACCCGGATTCAGTCAGCCGGAGTGTTCGGCGTCCTCATCATCACCCAGGCGACACCAGGGTAGCCAGCAGGCTCGGATCGAGGTTCCCGCCGCTGACCACGGCCAGCGCAGGCCGTTCGACAACCTGCCCGGAGAGGATGGCGGCGACCCCAATGGCGCCGGACGGCTCGACGATCAGATGCGCCTCGAGGCAGAGGCGACGCACGGCTTCAAGCACCGCGCCGTCAGGCACCGCAACGAAGGAGTCCACGGCCTGGGAAGTCACGGCCCACGTCAGCACCCCGGGCCGCTGCGCCTTGAGCCCGTCGCAGACCGTATCGACAAACGGCACAGTGGTCGGCTCTCCGACGGCACGGGACGCGGCGAATCTCGGGAGGCTGGCCGGCTCGGCGCCGATGACCTTGATCGCGGGGCGCAGGGCCTTGAGGGCCAGAGCCACCCCCGAGATCAGCCCACCGCCGCTGGTAGGTACCACCACCGCGCCCACGTCGGGCGCCTGGTCCGCGATCTCCAGACCGCACGTCCCCTGCCCGGCGATGACCAGGGCGTCGTCGTAGGACGGCACCATGTGCAGTCCCCGTTCAGCCGCAAGGCGCCTGGCCATCGCGTAGCGCTCGTCCATCGTCGCACCGCACCGGACGAGCTCCGCGCCAAAGCCGACGATGGCCCTGGCCTTGACCGGGTTGACGGTTTCAGGGACCACGACGACCGCGGGGATGTGGAGCCGCTGGGCTACATACGCGACAGCCTGCCCATGGTTGCCGGACGATGCGGTGACCACGCCCGGCACCGTCCCGGCCACGGCGCGCAGGTGATTGGCGGCGCCGCGGACCTTGAACGCCCCGGTGGGCTGCAGGCTCTCCAGCTTGAGCAGCATGCCGCCGTCGGCATCCCAACAGACAACGGGTGTGCGGCGGGCGATGCCGGCGATGCGCGAAACTGCGGCCCGCACATCTGCCACTGTCGGGGGGGCCGTCCCGCCGGCCACGCGACCGTCGGGCACCCTCACGCCGGGCTCCCGACCTCGGCCACAGGACGCCACCGCAGGTTGGGCCTGCGCGCCGCGGTGACCTCGTCGAGCCTGGTGACGACAGTACGTTGTGGGGCCGATCTCACGACCTCCGGGTTCGTCCGACACTCCTGTGCGATCTGGATGAGGGCCTGGGCGAATGCGTCGAGCGTCTGCCGGCTCTCGGTCTCGGTGGGTTCGATCATGATGGCTTCCTCGACGATCAGCGGGAAGTAGATGGTGGGCGCGTGATAGCCGTAGTCGAGCAGGCGCTTGGCGATATCCAGGGTGCGGATGCCGCACTCCCGCTTCTGCCGGCGCCCCGAGAGCACGAACTCGTGCATGCACGGGCGATCGTAGGGGAGGTCGAAATGCGGTCGGAGCTGCGCCAGCAGGTAGTTGGCGTTGAGGACCGCAGCTTCCGCCACCTGCCTGAGCAGTGGACCATACGCCCGCAGGTAAGCATAGGTGCGGACGAAGACCCCGAAGTTGCCGTTGAACGCCCGGATCCGGCCGATGGACTTGGGCCGGTCGTAGTCGAGGAAGTAGCGGTCCCCCTCGCGCTCCACGGTGGGCGTCGGCAGGTAGGGTTCCAGGGCCCGCTTGACAGCCACCGGGCCGGCGCCGGGTCCCCCGCCGCCGTGTGGGGTGGAGAACGTCTTGTGGACGTTCATGTGCATGACGTCGAAGCCCTGATCGCCCGGCCGCGTGATGCCCAGCATGGCGTTGAAGTTGGCGCCATCGAGGTACATTAGGCCGCCGCACTGGTGGATGATGTCGGCGACCTCGGTCACATGCTCTTCGAACAGCCCCAAGGTGTTGGGATTGGTGAGCATGAGCCCCGCGACGGTCCCGTCGGCAATGCGCCGAAGCGCCTCGCGGTCGATGTTGCCGCGGGCGTCGCTGGGCACGGTGACAACCTCGAACCCGCACATGGCCGCCGAGGCCGGGTTGGTCCCGTGGGCGGAGTCGGGGACGATCACCCGTGACCGCCTCCCCTCGCCGCGGTCGTCGAGATACGCCCGAATCAACATCAGGCCAGTCCATTCGCCGTGGGCGCCGGCCGAGGGCTGGAAGGTCACACGGTCCATCCCGCTGATCTCGGCCAACATGCCCTCCAGCCGCCACAAGAGTTCCAGCGCGCCCTGCGCCAGGTCCACCGGCGCGTTGGGGTGGAGCCGCGCGAAGCCCGGCAGTCTGGCTGCATCCTCGTTCACCTTCGGGTTGTACTTCATGGTACAGGACCCGAGGGGATAGAAGCCTGTGTCAACCGCATAGTTGCGCTGCGACAGGCGCGTATAGTGCCTGACCAGGTCCAGTTCGCTCACCTCTGGCAACGCCGCGGGCTCGCGCCGGATGCACCGCGCGCCCAGTATCTCTTCCAGAGGCACGTCCGGCACGTCGGCCTCGGGGACGGACGCGGCGATGCGGCCTGGGACGCTGTACTCGAAGATCAGCGGGAAATCCCTGCGTGCGCTCACGATGCCATCGCCTCAGACACCGCCGCCACCAGTTTGTCGATCTGCGCCCGGCTGCGTGCCTCGGTGACGCAGACGAGCCAGCCATCCTCCAGCTCGGGATACCACCGGTGCAGTGCCAGACCGCCCAGGATGTCACGGCGCCGGAGGCGCGCGTTCAGATCCTCGGGCGGCACCGGCATCCGCAGGACGAACTCGTTGAACGTGGGCGCCGAGAACGCCGGCCGTACGCCCGGTAGTGCGCACAACCGTTGCTTCGCGTAGTGGGCGCGGCGCGCGTTGACCTCGGCGACGCGCCGCATCCCGGTCTTTCCCAACGCCGCCATGTACACCGCGGCGGCCAGGGCGTTGAGCGCTTCGTTGGTGCAGATGTTGCTCGTGGCCTTCTCGCGCCGGATGTGTTGCTCGCGGGTCTGGAGGGTCAGCACGAATCCCCGCCGGCCCTCGGTGTCGGTCGTCATTCCGACCAGGCGGCCGGGCATGCGGCGCACGTACGCCTCGCGTGTGGCCAGAATTCCCAGATAGGGCCCGCCGAAGTTCAAGTGATTGCCCAATGGCTGGCCTTCACCGGCGACGATGTCCGCGCCATAAGCGCCCGGCGGTTCCAGCACGCCCAGGCTGATGGGCTCGGCGACAGCCACAACCAGCAGCGCGCCGGCCCCGTGCGCCACTTGGGCCAGGGCCGGACCGTCCTCGATGCACCCGAAGACGTTTGGCGACTGCACGATCACCGCCGCGGTCTTGCCGCTGACCTGGTCACGCAGCGCGTCGGTGGGGGTCAGGCCGTCCGCGTATGCGATGCTCTTCACCTCTATCCCCAGGTGCCGCACGAACGTGCGCAGCGTCTCGCGGTAGTGAGGATGCACGGCGGTCGAGACCACGACCTCATCGCGCCTCGTCAGGTCCCTGGCCATCACCGCGGCCTCGGCCAGCGCGCTGGCGCCGTCGTACATGGACGCGTTGGCCACGTCCATGCCGGTCAACTCACACATCATGGTCTGGTACTCGTAGCCCGCCTGGAGCTCGCCCTGCATCATCTCGGCCTGGTACGGCGTGTAGGCGGTCACGAACTCGCCGCGGCCAGCCAGGTGCCAGACGACGCTGGGGATCTGGTGGTCGTACGCGCCGCCGCCGAGGAAGCAGACCAGCCGGTCGGCATGGCCGTTGCGATCGGACAGGTCCCGCAGGTGCGCCAGCAGCTCGGCGTCGCCGAGCGGTGCGGGGAGCGCCAGCGGCCGGCGCAGTCGGATCTCCGGCGGGATGTCGGCAAACAGCTCCTCAGGGGTCTGCCGCCCGATGGCCCGGAGCATCTCGGCGCGCTCCTCCGCGGTCATCGGCAGGTACTTGTGCGGATGCCAATCCGTCGCCTCTGCCATCACTGCTCTTTGCCCACCAACTCCAGGTACGCCTGCGCGTCCAGCAGGTTCTCCCAGTTCGAGTTCGGTGCCGGCTCGATGATGACCATCCACGCAGCCCCGTGCGGGTCCTGGTTGATCAGCTCCGGGCTGTCGACCAGCCGCTGGTTGACCTCCACGATGCGCCCGGACACGGGCGCGTAGAGGTCACTGGCGGCCTTGACGGACTCGATGACCCCGAACGGCTCCATCGCCCGGACCTCCGTGCCCACCTTGGGGAGTTCAATGAACACCACGTCGCTGAGCCGATCGGCGGCGAACTTGGTGATCCCGACCCGGATCCTGCCGTCCTCGGGCTTCGCCCACTCATGCTCGCGCGTGTACCTCCGGTCGTCTGGATACATGTCTCACCTCGTTCTGCCAGCCGCCGCCTCTATCGAACTTCACCGCGCACCCCGACGGCGCCTTCACGCGGTGCCCACATCTCTATCATGACAGCTCCATCATGACAGCGCAGTGGGCGCCGTGCCGCCCTCGGGCGCCAG
>JAVKIJ010000115.1:0-7136 GCA_031459535.1 Candidatus Fervidifonticultor quintus
TCTTCGGAAACGCCGTCGGCGCGGCCTGCACCGGCGGCAGGGCCGTCTCGACGATCTGCAGGCCGGCGGGGAAGAACCCGGCCTGGTGCTCGCGCAGCAGGACGTCCTGGTAGCGGGCGGCGAGCGCAGTGTAGTTGGACTCCAGCACGCGATGCTCGCGCATCAGCCGGTTGAATTCCGCCTCGGCCGAGGGAATGGACATGGCCGCCACCCGCCGCCGCTGCTGCGCCGCGCGCAGCCCTGCCAGGCGGGCCTCCTGGGCCACCCGCTCGACCTCCAGCCCCAGCAGGTCGCTGGCCAGGCGGGCCCTGACCGGGTTGGTCTGGGTGATCTCCTGGGCGATGCTCGTCCGGGCCTCGTTCATCAGCCGGCCCCGAACGTCGGCGATCTCCCGCATGATCTGCTCCATGCGGGGGTGCTGCGGCGTGTAGACCTGGGAGAGCTGGGCGCGCTGGATCTCCAGCTCGATCAGCCGCTGCTGGATGCGCTGGAACGCCGGGTTCTCGATGGTCGCGCGGGACGCGACGATGATCTCCTGCTCGCGCTCCAGGCGCGCCTTGGCCGCCGCTATGCGCGCCTCGTTCTCGCGCCGGGCCACCTCGACCTGGTCGAGCTCGACCTGTCCCTGCGTGATCTGGGACATGAGTTGGGAGGAGACAGCGTCCAGATTGGGGATCTGGCGCAGCTCCTTGAAGGCGCGGATGGCCTGCTCCGAGGCGGCCAGCTTCGCCCGCGCCCGGTCCAGTTGCTCCTCGACGAACCGCCGGGCCTCGGACGTGCTGGCGCGGTTGGCGGCGCGGAAGTACGCGATGCCTTCCTCGGCCACGGCGTTAGCCAGGTTCGCCGACAGTTGCGGTGAAGTGGTGTTGGCCGTCACGCGGATGAACGAGGTTCCGCGGACGGGAGCCACCCGCACCGAGCGCTGCACGTAGCCGGGCCCTGTGAGCTTCAAGCGCTGGGCCGCTCGCTCGGCGATGGCCCGGCTGGTCAGGAGGTGCATGATGTCGTTGGCCACCGTCTCGAACCTGCCCTGAAATCCGTTGTCTGCCAGCACGGTTGCCGGCGTACTCATCACAGGCGCCGACACCAGCAGCGTGGCCGACGCCGCATACTGCACCGGCGCGCCGCCGGCCTGCCAGTACACCGCGCTCACGGCCACGGCCACGACCGCGATGATCAGCCACAGGCGGCTGGCGATCGCGCGCAGGTAGTGGCGAACCTCGATTGCCTGGGTGCTCATGATGAGATCCCTCGCTTCGCCATGACATCCCCTCGCTTTCTCACGTCCGGCCCCATGGGGCCATCAGAACCCGAAGAACGCCCTAAAGAGACTCAGCCCGGAAAGGACGCTCAGAATGTTGCTCCAGGAAAACAGCGGCCCTTCCGGTACGTAAACGACGTCCTGGTTCTGGAGCGGGACGTTCTGCGCCGCGTCACCGCCCAGGATCTTGGTCAGGTCCACGGTCATGACCTGGGGCTTTTCGCTCGAGGACACATTGCGGACCACGCCGATACTGCGCGTCGCCGACCGCGGGTCGGGCCCGCCCGCCAGTGCCAGCGCGTCCAGGATCCGCGCCCCGTCATCGAGGTCGTAGGCCCCGGGGGCTCGCACGGCTCCCAGGACCAGCACCCGGTACTGCAGGGAGGGCACCATGATGATGTCACCCGGCTCTACGGGGACATCGGCCGACCGGTCGGCCCGGAGCAGCAACCGCTCCAGGTCGATGGGAATGGTCTGCCCTGTGGACCGCCGGATGATGTGGGCGCGCCGCAGGGCCGCCCGCTGCGTCACGCCTCCGGAGACGGCCATGACCTCCATGACCGTCCAGCCCTTCTGGACCTCCACGGGCCCCGGTCTCACCACCTGACCCACCAGGTAGACGTACGAGCGCTCCACACGGAACTGGGCCACAGACACCGACACCTGCGGGTTCCGCAGGTACAGGCGCAGCAGACTTGTTATGCGCTCGGCCAGTTGGGCCGGCGTCGTCCCGGCCGCCTGGACGTCGCCCAGCAGCGGCAGGTTGATCTTTCCGTCCGGCCGGACGGCAGCCGTCCGCGACAGCTCGGCCTCCCCCAGCACGGACACCTCGATGACGTCGCCGGGGCCGAGAATGTACTCCTGTGGTGGTGCCGGCGACGACTGGGCCATGGCGCGCCCCTCGTCGGGACCAACCAGCGCGCCAAGAGGGAACAACACGGCGGCCACTGCAGCCAGCAGGGCTGCCAGCCACCGAGAAGGATCCTTCACGATCCCCCCTCCTTTCCGGGCGCCACGCGCCCGCTCACGTTCGATACTGGCGCTCGGCGAGCTCGGGCGCTCGCTGCTCGAGCACCAGGTACTCCTCGACCTCCGTGGTGACCGGGTCTGCGCCCATGAACAGACCGACGACCATCCACTCCTGACCGCGGTACGCCAGGACCTCACCGATGAACGATGACCCCCTGGCGCGCGGCACACACTCGCTCGCGCGCACCGTGATTTGGGAGTTTGCCAAGGCCCACCCCCGCGGGAAAGGCGTTCAAACCGTGCCCCTTCTGGTCGGGTTGCGCACCGGGCGCAGTCTCAGCATGACGCACCTGCGGCGGTGCGACTATTCCCTAACCGGTGGAATTGTGAGCGAGGGGGAGCGATCTCGATTTCGTATAGAAGGCCAAATGCGGCCGCCCTGCCAGTGGCAGGGCGGTCTAGTCCGCAAGGATGAGAAGAGGTCCTACGATCGGACGACCGGCGGGGCCTCCGTAAAGGCGGCCCTACTGTGCCACGCGCACCCTAGCCGGCCGGAGCACCTCTTCGCCGATCAGGTAGCCCCGCTGGATCTCGGCGACAATGACATCCGACGGGGTGCCTTCGTCGGTAGCGACCACCTCCACGGCCTCATGGAGGCGTGGGTCGAAGGGCTTGCCCACGACCTCCATCGGCCGCACGCCCATCGACCGGAGCGTGTCCAGCACCTGGCGGTGCGCCATCCGGATGCCGTCGGCGATCGCGCCGGCGTTGCTCCCTCCGCCAGCGCCCGGCCCCTCTGCGTGCGCAAGCGCCCGTTCGAGGACGTCCGCGACGCCGAGGACGATGCCCAGCATCGCCCGGCGGGTGGCTGCCACCGCGTCCTCGCGCTGGCGGGCTGCCTGTTTCCGGTAGTTCTCCAGATCGGCCGCGGCGCGCAGGAACTGCTGCCAGTTCCGCTCGGCCGCTTCGCGGGCGCTCTCGGCTTCCCCGGCCAGGCGCGCCACCTCGGCCTGCAGCGACTCCACCGTGGTGGACCCGCCGCCGGCTTCCTCGACCTCGCCCCCTGCCGTGCGTTCGTCCGTCATCGCCTATCAGCTGGTGCGCTTGTAGTCGGCGTCGATGACATCGTCGCCGCCCTTGGGCTGGCCGCCCGCCGCGCCCGGGCCTGCGGAGCCCGACGGTGCGCCGGCCGTGGCCTTGTACATCTCCTCACTGAGCTTGTAGGACGCCTGCTGCACCGCGTCGATGGCCCGCTTGATGCGCTCCAGGTCGTCACCCCGGAGCGCCTCGCGCAGGTCCCGGACGGCGCTCTCCACCCTGCTGCGCTCGTCGGCCGAGATCTTGTCGCCGTGGTCCCGCAGCAACTTCTCCACCTGGAACGCCAGTGAATCGCCCCGGTTGCGGGTTTCGGCCGCCTCACGCTTCGCCCGGTCCTCGGCCGCATGCTGCTCGGCCTCCTTGACCATCCTCTCGACCTCGCTCTTGTCGAGGGTAGACGAGCCGGTGATCTTGATGGACTGCTCCCGGCCGGTGGCTTTGTCCTTGGCCGTGACGTGCAGAATGCCGTTGGCGTCGATGTCGAACGTGACCTCGATCTGCGGGACGCCCCGCGGCGCTGGCGGGATGCCGTCGAGGATGAACCGTCCCAACGTGCGGTTGTCGCGCGCCATGGGCCGCTCGCCCTGCAGCACGTGGATTTCCACCTGCGTCTGGCCGTCAGCCGCTGTGGTGTAGACCTCTGTCTTGCGGGTGGGAATCGTGGTGTTCCGCGGCACCATGGGCGTCATCACGCCCCCGAGTGTCTCGACGCCCAACGTGAGGGGCGTCACGTCCAGCAACACCACCTCGCGCACCTCGCCGGCCAGGACGCCGGCCTGGATCGCCGCGCCCACGGCCACGACTTCGTCGGGGTGCACCTCCCGATTGGGCTCCCGGCCGGTCAGGCGGCGCACCAGCTCCTGGATCATGGGCATCCGCGTCGCTCCGCCCACCAGGATGACCTCGTGCAAGTCCTTCTCGGTCATCCGGGCGTCCGCCAGCGCCTGCCTGAAGGGCCCGATGCAGCGCTCCACCAGGTCGGCGGTCAGCTCCTCGAACTTGGCCCGGGTCAGCACCATGTCCAGGTGCTTCGGCCCGGTGGCGTCGGCCGTGATGAACGGGAGGTTGATGGTGGTCTGGACGACGGTCGACAGCTCGACCTTGGCACGCTCGGCCGCCTCGCGGAGCCGCTGCAGGGCCTGGCGGTCCATGCGCAGGTCGATGCCCTGCTGCTTCTTGAACTCGTCGGCCAGCCAGTTGACGATGCGCTCGTCCCAGTCGTCGCCGCCCAGGTGCGTGTCGCCCGAGGTGGCCTTGACCTGAAACACACCCTCGCCCAGCTCGAGGATCGACACGTCGAAGGTGCCGCCGCCCAGGTCGAACACCAGGACAGTCTCGGCGCCCTTCTTGTCCAGGCCGTAGGCCAGGCACGAGGCCGTGGGCTCGTTGATGATCCGCAGCACCTTCAGCCCGGCGATCTCGCCCGCGTTCTTGGTCGCCGTGCGCTGCGCATCATTGAAGTAGGCCGGCACGGTGATGACCGCCTCGGTGATCTTCTCCCCGAGGTACGCCTCGGCGTCGGTTTTGAGCTTTTGGAGGATCATGGAGGAGATCTCTTCAGGCGTGAACGTCTTGCCGGCCGCCGGGATGCGCGCGACGGCCATCCCGTTCTGCCCCTCTTCAACCTTGTACGACACGATCCGGCGCTCGGCCTCGACCTCGGCGTAGCGGCGCCCCATGAAGCGCTTGATGGAGTAGACGGTGTTCTCCGGGTTGAGGATCGCCTGCCGCTTGGCCATCTGGCCGACCAGCCGCTCGCCCGTCTTGGTGAAGCCAACGACGGACGGCGTGAGGCGGCTCCCCTCGGAGTTGGGGATCACCTGGGGTTCTCCGCCGATGACGACGGCGATCACCGAGTTGGTGGTGCCCAGATCGATACCGACGACCTTCGCCATTGCTGGATCTCCTCTCTGCGCCGGCCGGTGGGCGCGTGCGGCCGGCGCGCCTGCCCCGGCCGCACGCCCCAGGCACGGCGATTAGCTCTCGACTTCCACCTTGACGGTCCTGGGGCGCACGCGCTCGGCCTTCGGCACCTTGACCTCCAGGATCCCGTGCCGGAAGGTCGCCCTGGCGTCCTCGCCCTTCACCTCGGTGGGCAGGGCGATGGTGCGCTGGAAGGCCCCATAGCGCAGCTCGCGCCGGTAGTAGTTCCGCCTCTTCTCTTCGTGGTCGGTCTTGGCCTCGCCCTTGATCGTCAGACCCTCGCCCGTCACGTTGACCTCGACGTTCTTGGGATCGATGCCGGGCAGCTCGGCCTTCACGACCACCTCGTTGTCAGTCTCGAAGACCTCCACCGCAGGCTGCCAGACCAGCGGGCCAGCCTGCCGGGGCCGCCGGGTGAAGAAGTCCTCGAACAGGCGGTCCATGGACTCCCGCATGGACATGATCTCATCGAACGGGTCCCATCGGATGATGCTCATCTCACTCCCTCCTTTGCCCTTCCAGGATACGGTCGATTAACCACTCCACGGCGTCGGTGGTGTCACGGCTGAGGTGCAGCCGCTCGTACACCTCCAGGATCAGGCGCACGCCTGCCAGGTTGAGCCGGTAGCTGTCGATCAGCTGCCGGATCAGCCGCACCCGCTCGATGTCCTCCTCGGAGTACAGCCTGATCCGGTTGCGCCGCACCGGGTGCAACAGGCCCCGCTCCTCGTAGATCCGGAGCGTCCGCGGATGCAGGCCCGTGATCTCCGCGGCGACGCTGATCACGTACACCGGCCGGCTCTTCCGTTGGTCGCGCTCCTGCACTCTGTCGCTCCGAGCCGTAACCTCTTGCCGTGCCATAGCACCGAATTTGTTATAAACCCTTACACAGATATTGTCAAGTCTCCTTACCACGGCACTGCTAGTCGTGGGGGACCGGGCTGGCCCCAGGGAGGACAGAGCGCGGGCCGCACGGTAATCTCCTAGCGCATGAGCGCCCTCAGGGGACTGGTGCTGGCGGGAGGCCGCGGGACCCGGCTGCGGCCCCTCACGTACACGAGCGCCAAGCAGCTCATCCCGGTGGCCAACCGCCCTATCCTCCATTTCGTCCTCGACCAAGTCGCGCAGGCCGGTATCCGGCAGGTGGGCATCATCATCGCCCCCGAGACCGGGGGGGCCATCCGGGATGCTGTAGGAACAGGTGAACGGTGGGGCTTGGAGGTCACCTACATCGCCCAGGAGGTCCCCGGGGGGTTGGCACACGCGGTGCGCACGGCCCGCGACTTCCTCGGCGAGTGCCCGTTCCTGATGTTTCTCGGGGACAACCTCATCCAGGGCGGCGTACGCGAGCTCCGGCAGCGCTTCGAGGACGGGCAGGCCGACGCCCTGATCCTGCTCAAGGAGGTGTCCGACCCGCGGCGGTTCGGTGTGGCGACGCTCAACCCGGACGGCTCCGTCCGGGCCCTGGTCGAGAAACCCGAGGTCCCACCCAGCACCCTCGCCCTGGTCGGGCTCTACCTGTTCAAGCCCAGCATCCACCGCGCCATCGAGCGGATCCGGCCCTCAGCTCGGGGAGAACTCGAGATCACCGACGCGATCCAGGCCCTGCTCGACGACGGCGCCCGCGTGGAGGCGGTGCACCTGGACGGATGGTGGCTGGACACCGGCAAGAAGGACGACCTGCTGGAAGCCAACCGGGCGGTCATGGACGAGTTCACCTCGCGGCGGATCCTGGGCACCGTCGACGACGGGTCCACGGTCACCGGCCGCGTGGAGATCGGCCCGTCCACCGTCGTCGAGCGCAGCGTCATCAGGGGCCCGGTGGTCATCGGGGAGCGCTGCCGGATCCGCAACGCGTTCATCGGCCCCTTCACCGCCATTGGTG
>JAVKIJ010000116.1:0-7093 GCA_031459535.1 Candidatus Fervidifonticultor quintus
TCAGGGGCGTGACCCGCAGTTGCTGCGAGGGCTCCAGCTGGCGCGCCAGCGGATCAGCACCACGCGCGGCAGAGGACTCACCGCCAACAGCCGGTGATCCGCGCAGGAGGCCTGGGCTGACTCGATGCTGCCCGCGGAGCGACTTCGTGACAAGTTGATTGTCGCCAACGGCAAGGGCGTGCAGGTCTATCGCGACCTGGTCGGTGCCTACCGCTTCGAGCGGTTCGAACTCTCCCTCGACAGCGTCCACCCAGATCCGGCGTCGCCCTCATGCCGCGCGCGGGTGCGCATCGACCAGGCGGAGGCGCAGGTCCCCAGGTGGCTGTGGGAGGTACCCGCCCTGCGGCCGGCTGCTGAGGACTTCCTAGCGCGGGCGTTCCGGGACGCCGTCGGCCGCCATGTGCGGACCCGGTGGTCGGGCCGGATCCCCCCAATGGTGATCGATACCGGCGGCCAGGAGATCCTCGCGCGCACCTGCTGTCGCATCGAGGAGGACGCGGTCGAGATCCGGTTCGGCATCAACCTGCCGGCGGAGGGTCGCAAGGTGGTCTCCAAACCCGCCCTCTCGATGCTGTTCGACGAACTGCCGGCCGCGGTCGGCGCCGGGCTGGTCTGGCCCAATCTGGACGCGGCCGCCGGCGAGCGGCATCGGCAGGTGTACGAAGACTATCTGGCCCTGCGCGAGGCGTTGGCACAACACGGACTGGTGGCCTTCGTGGGTGACGGGTCGGTGCTCGGGCGCGAGGCCGGGCCCGGCGGCCGGCCCCTGCGCGGTGGCCGCGCCGTGGCCACCCGCGCGCCCGACGAACTGGCGGTGACGATCACGCTCCCGCACCGAGGGCCGGTGCGCGGCCTGGGCATCCGTCGCGGCGTGACCATGATCACGGGGAACCTCCACAGCGGCAAGTCCACGTTGCTGGCGGCCATTGCCAGCGGCGTGTATCCCCACATCCCCGGCGACGGCCGCGAACTCGTGGCCACCGTCCCTGATGCCGTCACCATCTGTGCGGACGTCGGCCGGCGAATCGAACGGGTGGACGTGAGCGCCTTCATCCACCGGTTGCCGGGGAGCCACGACGTGACCGCCCTCTCCGTGGAACGGGCGACCGGGGCGCTCTCGATGGCGGCGGCCGTTTCAGAGGCGCTGGAACTGCGCCCCTCGCTGCTGCTCTTCGACGAGGACGATGGAGCCGTAGCCTTCGTCGCGCGCGATGCGGTCATGGAGGCGCTCATCCCGGGCATCCGTGACGCCTTCACCCCGCTGGTCCAGCAGGTGCGCACGCTGTGGAAGGACCACGGCATCTCCACGGTGATGTGCACGGGCGGCCTCGGGGAGTATTTGGAGGTCGCCGACACGGTGATCCTGGTGGACAACTTCCAGCTGGGGGACGCCACCGAGCGCGCCAGGGAGCTGGTGGCCGGACAGACCGTGCGACACGGCGCCGGCCAGCGTCCGCTGCGTCTCCCGCTGGCGCGATGTCCGCTGCCGCGCGGCATCGGCGGGATGAAGGGCCGCGGCCTGCGCGCGGAAGTACGCGGCCGGGAGGTGCTCGCGATCGGCAGGGACAGCGTTGACCTTCGACCGCTGCCGCAGCTGGTGGATCCGGCGCAGGCGCGCGCCGTCGGTGATGCGATCCTCTACGCGGTTGAGCGAGACATCGTCGACGGCCACGCCTCGGTCGCCGAGGTGGTCAACCGCGTCCTCGCCGAGATCGGGGCGCGGGGACTGGGCGTGCTCGGCCAACAGCGCGACCAGCACGCCGACTACGCCATGCCGCGGGCCCACGAGATCGCCGCAGTGCTCAACCGGCTTCGCTCACTCCAGGTACGCACGCGCAGACCCGGGCAGGAGCCGGGGGCCGGGATCGAAGGGGAGCCCTCGGTTACGCCCGGACCTCCTGGCGCTGAAACCTGACATAGGCATAGGTGAAGAGCAGGATCACGGCGGCGATCAGGCCGGTCAGCTGCGGCCAGACGAGCAGCAGGCTCTGAGAGAGCGGGAGCTGCGAGCGCGGCAAGATCCCGGCGGCCTCGGCCTGGACGACCGCTGAGAGCAGCGGGCCCAGCGTCCTGATCTCGGGCGTCAACAGCGCCAGCACTGTCTCCGAGTAGAGCGTGATCGGCGAGACCCGGGACAGGTATTGGCGGATCTCGGCGTAGGTCAGCGCCGCATCGGGGGTGTCTGCGGCGGACGCGGCGATGACGTTGAACAACAGGCTCGCAATGATCTCCCAGAACACCATGAAGAAGAGCCAGACGGCGATGGTGGCCAGCGCCGACGTGGCCGGCTGACGATAGACCGTGGAGAACACCAGGGCCAGGGCCAGCCACACGCCGCCGTAGGCGAGCGTGGCCAGCAGGAAGAAGAGTCCCCGCCCCACCTCGCGCGACTCGGGCACCACGCCCAGCCGCCACATGGCTAGGCCGGTGATCAGCAGCCAGACCGCCGCCAGGGTGGTCGCCAGCGTGGCCAGCCCCGCCAGGAACTTGCCCATCAGCACCGCGTCGCGGTAGATCGGCTGCGCCAGCACCCGGCTCATGGTCCGCCGCAGATACTCGCCGTTGATGGCATCGAAGGCGAGGGCGATGCCGACCAGCGGCATGAGAAAGCCCATGAACCCGATGAACGACGGGAGTTCCGCGTCCCCGATCTTGTTGGGAATGGTGAAGATGCGCAAGTAGACGAACGGGTCCTCACCGACCACGGTACGGAGCGTCTGGGTGGCCGCGTAGACGGTGGCGATCGCGGTCAGAAAGATCAGGATCTCGAGCACGAACATGCGGACGCTCGAGAGGTGGTCGGCGAGCTCCTTCAGAACGACGGCACCCAGGCCGGTCCAGGGCGAGCCTTCACGCTTCACTACGGGCCTCCTGGAAGTATCGCGCGTACACGTCGTCGAGGCTGGCGCGGTCGAACCGGAGCTCCAGCAGCTGTCCCCCCTCGGCCACAATGCGCCGCGCAACCTCGCTGCGGCAGTCCGCTCGCGCCTCGACCGAGTAGAGCCCGGGCCGCTGGGTGGTGACGCGGACCACGCCCGGCACACCGGCCAGCACGCGGTCGAGGCTGTCGGGCTTGACCTCGATCTGGATGCGGTAACTCCCGCCCAGGACCCTGGTGCTGAGCTCTTCGAAGGTGCCCTCCAGAACCATCCGGCCCTTGCTGAAGAGCCCCACGCGGTCGCACACCGCCTGCACCTGGTGCAGCAGGTGCGAGGCGAGCAGCACCGTGATACCGTCGCGCCTGAGGCTGCGGATCAGGTCCAGGAACTCGTGCGCGGCCTCCGGATCGAGGCCGGCAGTGGGTTCGTCGAGGATGGCGATCTGCGGCTTCTTCAAGAGCACGTCCGCCAGACCCAAGCGCTGGCGCATGCCCCGGGAGAACGTGCCCACCGGACGGTCCATGACGTCCGCCAGACCCATCCGGCCCAGCACCTCCGTGATGATCTCCTCGGTCTCCCTCCGCGGGATGCCGTTGAGCCTGGCCGTGTAGCGGAGGTTCTCGCGGGCGGTCAACTCGTCGTAGAACCCGACGGCGTCGGGCATGTACCCCACCCGGCGCTTGACGGCCAGCGGCTCTCGGAGCGGGTCGACCCCGAGCACCGTGGCCGATCCCGACGTGGGCTCGGTCAGTCCCAGGAGCATCAGGATGGTCGTGGTCTTGCCCGACCCGTTGGGGCCCAGCAGGCCGAACACCTCGCCGGCCTGCAGGCGCAGGTTCAGGTTGTCTACGGCGACCAGATCACCGTAGCGCTTGGTGAGTGCCTGGGTCTCGATGACCGTGCTCATCGGCGTCCAAAACGCGAGACCACGAAGGCCAGCACGCCCAGCGCCGCGGCGATGATGATCAGGCTGACCACACCCCACAGCCGCGACGTGTCCACGGTCACGCGGAAATCCACCGAGGTGGACTGGTCGCCGGCATTGGCGCGCAGCGTGAGCATGTAGTCGCCGGCGATGGCCTTCTGGGGCGGGGTGACCGTCGCCGTCACTTCCTTGTCGGCCTGGGGCGCGATCTCCTCGATCTTGGACGGCTCGAACTGTACCTTCCAGCCGCTCGGCTCGAACGCTGACACCTCTACATTGCGCGCCGCGGCGGTGCCGCGGTTGCGGACGACGATCTTGAAGGCCGTGGGGTTGCCGGCGGTCGCGCGGCCTGAGAGCCGGTTGTCCGGGGTCGTGATGGACAGTTCTGGCCGTCCCGTCACCTCCAGGGTCAGCTTGATCTCCGCTCGGGCCTGCCCGCCCCCGGCGCGGACGGTCACGTTGTACGTACCAGCCGCGATATTCTGCGGTAGACTGACCTCCGTGTCCAGGTCTTTGGACTCCCCGGCCTTGACCGGCAGGCTGGTGACCTGCTGACTGCCGAAAGCCGGGGTGAACGTCACCTGGAACCCGCGCGGTGCCTGCGCGTCCAGGTTCACCAGCAGATCCTGGTCACTGTCGTTCCTCAGCGTGAGCCGGTACTTGAAGCTCGAGGTTCCGGGGCCCCGGAGCACCGGCAGTTCGGCTACGAGGCCCAGCCGCGCCGGCCGCACCTCGCCCAACGTCAACGTGAGGGGCAGGCTGGCCGAGGCATCCTGGCCCCTCGCGGCCAGCACAAACCTGAAGGAACCCCGTCGGGCGCCGGCCGGCGGTTCGAGCCGTACGCTCAACGTTGACTCCTGATCCGTGCCCACCGCCACGGCGCCAATGGGCCGGCCGCCGCCCTCAAACGTAACCTTCCAGCCTGGCGCGCGCTGGGCCACGCTCAGGTTCACCACCTGGGGCGGCAGGCCGTAGTTCTTGACCGTCAGCGTGAGCGTCACCGGTTCTCCCTGGCGGACGGTCTGGTTGGGAAACGGCGTGGACAGCCCAAGCCCGCGGAAGCCCGGGCTCGGTGCCGGGCTGGGCGCAGCGATCGCGGCGCCGGCCAGAGAAAGGACGACGCCGGCGATTGCGGCCAGGATCACACGACGTGGCATGCGCACACCTCCAGTAGTGCTCATCGCTTGAATGACGGCGAAGAACATTCGGCTCCGGGACATATTTAGCGGGTTTCCGGCCGGAAATGCAAGAGGGACCGAGCGTCGCGCCGGCGCTGCCAGCGGGCGGGGTTGGTGTCTCGCGCGGAAGACGACCGGGCGAGCCCCGAGGGGACGGCACCTCTCGACGCCGCGGCTACGCCAGCCGTCCCCTCTCTTCCGGACCGCGATCGCAGGCTACAGCGGCGGGCTCTCCGCGATCTCTCACGGAGAGACTGCGGCGGTGCCGCGGGCGGCTGCGGGTCACGAGGGGAATGTCAAGGTGCCTGGGGGAGGGGCCGGACGCGCACGCGCCGGGCGGCGTCGCGGCTGATGGCGCGGATCTGTTCGGCGATCTGCACGGTGATCGGGCCGTTGACGGGGCCAACCTCGCGCACGAGGACCACCGCGCCGGGGGTCACGCCCACCTCCGCCAGGTGGGCCACGAGAACCTCGTCTTCTTCGGGGATGCTGACTACGGTGGCCCGGTTCCAGACGCTGAGGTCGTCCAGTGTCGGCAGGCTCTCTGTGGGCAGGGGCCGATCGCCCGGTATCGGCAGGCCGTGCGGGCACGTGGCAGGATGACCCAGCACTTCGTCCAGCCGGGCTTCGACATCTGGGCTGATCACGTGTTCCAGTTTGCACGCCTCTGCGTAGACACGGGCCAGGGGGAGCCGCAACACGTCGGTGAGCAACCGTTCGGCGAGCCGCAGCCTCCTCACCACCCGCGTCGCGGTCTCCATCCCCCGCCGGGTCAGGCGATAGCCCTCCCCGCCGCCCGACTGCAGCAGGCCGTGGGACTCGAGGCGTTTGAGCATCTCATATGATGACGGCGCCGAGACGCCCATGTACTCCGCGACCTTGGAGATGGTCACCGGCGGCATGGACTGGGCCACGGTGTAGACTGCCTTCAGGTACATCTCCGTGCGTTCAGTCTTGGCAATGTCGTGGACGCTCATCGTCGGCACTCCCGGCAGTAGCCCCTGAGAATCACATCCACGCCCGTGACTCGGAATCCCTGCTGCTCGGCCGCCGACCACGCGATGGTGCCCGGCGGGGCGTGCAGGTCCCAGACGCGGCCGCAGCGCCTGCACACCGCATGCTGGTGCGGCTGCGGGTTGGGGTCGTAGCGCGTGCTGCCGGTGCCGAGATCGAGTGATCGGATCGCACCGATCATCTCCAGCTCGCGGAGGATGGCGTACACCGTGCGCAGGGACAGCGTGGGCATCTCCTCGCAAGCCCGCCGGTGCAGCACCTCGGCCGAAGGGTGCGCCCTGGTACCTTCCAGCATGCGGCAGACCAACGCCCGCTGCGGTGTGAGGCGCATCCCGTGCCGCCGGAACTGCTCCGCGAGTGCTCCGCCCCGGTGACTCATTTGCTACCTAACAGTAATTGTTGCATAGACCGCGGCGCGCAGCAACAGGCCGGCAGATGCGGCCACCTGGGGCTCAGGGGGCGCGTGGGTCTTCCCGTGGGCTCTGACAATTGGATTGCCTCAAGTCAGGAATTAGGATAGCCTAAGACAGTGGGTGACCGCCTCGCCTGGTGCACACATCGGAAGGGGGGTCGTAGTGTGGTCGTCCGCTTCAGCTTCCTGGCCGTAGTGGTTGCGCTCGTGGTGGCCGTGCCGGGGGCACAGAGTGGGGCCGGGCCTGTGCGGGTGCTGAATCTCTACTCCGCTCGGCACTATGACAGCGACGAACTGCTCTACGACGGGTTTGCGAGCAGGACGGGCATCAAAGTCAACCTCGTCGAGGGTGACGCCGACCAGCTCATCGAGCGGATCAAGGCCGAGGGCCGGAACAGCCCCGCCGATGTCCTCCTGACGACCGATGCCGGTCGCCTGTGGCGCGCGCAGGAGGCCGGGCTCTTCCAGCGGGTGGCCTCCCGCACCCTGGAAGCCCGAATTCCGGCCAACGTCCGCGAACCGAACGGTCACTGGTACGGGTTCTCGATTCGGGCGCGGGTGCTCGCATACTCCCGGGCACGGGTGGGACCCACAGATCTCTCCACGTACGAGGCCCTGACGGATGCCAAGTGGCGGGGGAGGTTGCTCGCGCGCAGTTCGAGTCACGTCTACAACCAGTCCCTGG
>JAVKIJ010000117.1:0-6886 GCA_031459535.1 Candidatus Fervidifonticultor quintus
GGATCGGCGGCATACTGCGACGAGCGAGAGCAGACCGCGGCCTCACGCTCGCCGACCTGGAGGCCAGGACCCGGATACACCCCCGGTACCTGGCCGCCCTGGAGGAGGAGCGGTTTGGGGATCTTCCGCCGTACCCGTTCGCACGCGGGTTTCTCCACACCGTAGCCGAGGAACTGGGGCTCGATCCCCGGCCGCTGACCCGTCGGCTCGCTGAAGTCATGCCTCGCCGCCCCCCTGGCGTCGTTGACGACTGGCGGCGGATGGATGGGGCTATTGAGCCAGCGGTACGGCCGTCACGCGCGCGACGGATCGTGGTCACGGCCGCAGCGGTTGCGGTGCTGGCCGGCGGAGCGCTGGCGGTCTATCTCATTCAGCAGATCAGACAGTTCCAGCGTGAGCTGGTCCCTCCCGCACGCCCGGAGGCCACGGTCCCGGCGCCGACCGGCGCGATACCGACGACCGCCCCTACCTGGACACCGACACCGCCTCCTCAGATGCCCCCGCCGGCCCAAGTGCCCGACGGTCCCCAACCCGGCGCGCCGGTTACGGTGGAGGTGCGCGCCACGGGCCGGTCGTGGTTGCTGGTGGTGACCGACCAGCGACACGCCTTCGAGGGGTTCGTGCACGCAGGGGAGGTCCGCCGCTGGAACGGCCGGGCGACGGTCAGGATCCGGGTCGGAAACGCTGGCGCGGTGGCCGTGGTCATAGACGGCCGGGATCTCGGCAGGCTCGGTCAGCCCGGCCAGGTCGTCGACCGCACCTATCCCAGGGACGCGACCCCGTGACGATCCTGCGCCTCAACGGTCGAGGGACCCATGCGCGCTGAGATCATCTCGGTTGGGACCGAGTTGCTCCTCGGGCAGATTACGGATACCAACGCCGCATACCTGGCCCGCTTGTTGGCGTCACACGGCATTGATGTGCTCTTCAAGCAGACGGTCGGCGACAACCTGGAGCGCGTGCAGGCCGCGGTCGCACTGGCGTTGAGCCGCGCGGACCTGGTGGTGATGACCGGAGGCCTTGGTCCCACGGAGGACGATCTGACGGCGCAAGCCGTGGCCAGGGCGGTCGGTGTACCGATGGTGCTCGACCAGAGCGTGGCAGACAGCATCCGGGCGTTCTTCGAGGCCCGCCGGCGCACCGCACCCGAATCGGTCTTCCGGCAGGCGCAGATTCCCGCCGGCGCCCGTGTGATCCCCAACACGCGCGGGACCGCTCCCGGACTGGTGGTGACTGCGGGAACAGCCACGATCTTCATGTTTCCAGGCGTGCCGCACGAAATGGAGGGCCTGGTGGCCGCCGGCCTCGTACCCTGGTTGCAGGAGCGCTCCGGAGGCATCGTGATCCGCTCCCGCGTGTTGCGCATCGCGGGGCTGGGCGAGTCGCTGGTGGAAGAGCGCGTGCGGGACCTGATCCATGGCACGAATCCCACTGTGGCCCCGCTGGCCAAGCAGGGCGAGGTGCACTTGCGCATCACAGCCAAAGGACGGCCGCCCCAGGCCGAGACGCTCATCACCGGCATGGAGGTTGCGCTCCGGGAGCGCCTGGGGGATGCGGTCTTCGGGGTCGACGAGCAGACGCTGCACGAGGTGACGGCCCGTCTGCTGATCGAACGCCGGCAGACGCTCGCCGTCGCCGAGTCCTGCACGGGCGGTATGGTTACCACCAGGCTGACCGAGGTGCCGGGGAGCTCGGCGTTCCTGCTGGCGGGCTTCGTCGCGTACAGCAACGAGGCCAAAGTCCGCGATCTCGGCGTGCCGCCCGGGCTCATCACCGACCTCGGCGCCGTCAGCGCGCCGGTGGCCGAGGCGATGGCCCGCGGTGCCAGGGATCGGGCCGGTGCCACGGTGGGCCTGGCAGTTACGGGCATCGCCGGGCCCACCGGTGCCACCGAGTCGAAGCCGGTCGGCCTCGTCTACTGCTCCGTCGTGATGGGCGACCGGGTCCGGACCGAGGAACTGCGCTTCGGAGCATACCCGGGCCGCGGGGGGGTCCGACACCTCGCCACACAGTCGGCGCTGAACCTGCTCCGGCTCATGCTGCTGCAGCCGTGACCCTTCACCGGACGTTCATCGCCGTCGAGCTGAGCGAGCGCGCGCGCCGATGTGCCGGCGACCTCCAGGAGCAGCTCCGTGCGGCCGGGGCCCGGCTGCGATGGGTGCGGCCCCAGCACCTGCACTTCACGCTTCGGTTCCTCGGAGAGATCCCCTCCGCCCAGGTGGCCCGCGCTGTCGTCGCGACTCGGGATGCTGTGAGGACGGCCAGACCGTTTGTCATCCACATTGTGGGCCTGGGGGCGTTTCCGTCCCTGTATAGGCCGCAGGTGGTCTGGGTGGGCACTGGCGCGGGCGCTGAGGCGCTCGTGGCCCTGGCCAAGAGCGTGGACGAGGCTCTGGCCCGGGAGCGTTTCCCTGCTGAGTCCCGGCCGTTCCGTCCACACCTCACCCTCGGCCGTGCGCGCGATGAGCGGACCTGGGGCGATCTCGTGCGGGCCCTCGAGCGGTTTCGAGACGCCAGCCTGGGGGAGGAACGGGTGGAAGCGATCACCGTCATGGAGAGCCGCCTCACACCTGACGGTCCGATCTACACGCCGTACGAGCAGGTCCGGCTGGGCCACGGTTTGAATTCCCAAGAGGCCTAGGCACCAAATCTTGTAGATCGGCAGGTGTGGGACGACCTTACAGGGTTGACAGCTCGAACATTTGTTTGGTACTGTCTGAGTATCGCGGGAACCAGGGGGCAGGAGGAAATGAACGAGCGACAGCGGGCACTCGACTTGGCTCTGACCCAGATCGAGAAGCAGTTCGGCAAAGGCTCCATCATGAAGCTCGGAGAGGCATCAGCCAAACTTCAGGTCGAGGCCATCTCAACAGGCGCCCTCGGCCTTGACTTGGCGCTGGGCATCGGCGGGGTCCCACGGGGGCGGGTGGTCGAGATCTACGGACCCGAGGCCTCGGGCAAGACCACGCTGGCCTATCATGTGATTGCCGAAGCCCAGCGTGAGGGGGGTGTGGCTGCCTTCATCGACGCGGAACACGCCCTCGACCCGACCTACGCCCGGGCCTGCGGGGTCGATGTGGACAATCTGCTGCTCTCGCAGCCGGACAGCGGCGAGCAGGCCCTTGAGATCGCAGAGACCCTGGTGCGCAGCGGCGCGGTCGACGTGGTGGCGGTCGACTCCGTGGCCGCGCTAGTGCCCCGAGCCGAGCTCGAAGGCGAGATGGGAGAAGCCCAGATGGGCCTGCAGGCGCGTCTCATGTCCCAGGCCCTGCGCAAACTCGTGGGCGCCATCAGCAAGTCTCACACCACTGTCCTCTTCATCAACCAGATTCGCGAGAAGATCGGCGTCATGTTCGGCAACCCCGAGACAACCACTGGTGGGCGGGCGCTGAAGTTCTATGCCTCGGTCCGCATGGAGATCCGCAAGACCGAGAACCTCAAGAGCGGGGACGAGGTCAGGGGGATGCGCGCGCGTGTGAAGGTGGTCAAGAACAAGCTCGCACCGCCGTTTCGGGACGCCGAGTTCGACATCCTCTACGGCCAGGGAATCTCCAAGACCGGCAGCATCCTCGACGTGGCGACGGCCATGGGTCTTGTCACCCGATCGGGGACCTGGTTCACCTATGGCGATCTGCGGCTGGGCCAGGGCCGTGACAATGCCCGCGAGTTCCTCGACAACAATCCCGAAGTGGCCCGCGAGATCGATCGTAGGGTGCGCGAGGCGCGCGGACTGATCAAGCCGCGAGAGGGCGCCCTCGACGCTCCGTTGCCGCCCGTGCCTGAGCCGGCTGGACGCCAGCCTGCCCGGGCACGGGGATAGACCGGTCAAGGAGGACGGCGTTCGGGGGCCTGAAAGGGGGGAGCCCGCGCGAGAGTCCTGCGTGTTGTTCCACTGGCCACCGATCCGCGCGTCTGCCGTGTCGACCTGGAGGGCGCGAAGAGTCTGCGGATGGCGACTCAGGCGGCACGCGCGCTCGGCCTCGCGGCCGGAAGCACGGTGGATGCGGCCACGTTCGCGCGCATGGTGGAGGCCGCGGAGCGCCAGCAGGCCCGCGCGGTGGCTCTGCGGTTGCTCCAGCGCCGATGGCGGAGCCGCCGAGAACTGGAGGTGGCGTTGAGGCGGCGAGGTCTTCCCGGGGGGGCGATCGCCTCTGCCGTCGGCGAACTGCTGCGCCATGGGTGGATTGATGACGAACGGTTTGCGCGCGCCTGGGTGCAGGATCGACTGGCCCTGCGACCCTGCGGGCGCCGTCGCCTCCGGGCTGAGTTGCTCGCCAAGGGAATCGCGCCGGGTCTGGTCGACGCCGTGGTCTCGGCGCTACTCCCCGCGGGGGTTGAGGGTGATCTGGCCCTGGTTGGCGCCCGTGCACGGCTGGCTCGCCTGAGAGGGCTGTCGCCTCAGACGGCGCGACGGCGGCTGGTCGGCTGGCTGCAACGCCGCGGCTTCAGCGCAGAGGTCGTGGCGCGGGTGCTGCGCACTCTGGAGCTCGAGACTCCCGACCAACCCGATGTCGACCCAGCCGCCTGACTTGCGGCCGATGGCCGCGCAGCTCGCACTCGATCTCGACGGCCCCATATCCCCGCAGATCGGTCCGGAAGCCGTCGAGCGGGCGGTCTGGGGGCTCACGGCGGAACAGCGGGCCGCCGTCACGCACGGCGAGGGGCCGCTGCTCATCGTGGCAGGCGCGGGCACGGGCAAGACCCTGGTCGTAACCCGACGCATCGCTTGGTTGATCGCCACGAGGCGGGCCAGGCCTTCAGAGATCCTGGCGCTGACGTTCACGGAGAAGGCGGCCTCTGAAATGGAAGCCCGGGTGGACGAGCTGGTCCCCTACGGGTTTGTCGACGCCTGGATCGGAACGTTCCACGCGTTCGGCGACCGGATCCTGCGGGAGCAGGCGCTCGAGGCCGGCCTGGCCCCTGATTTCCGCGTGCTGTCGAGGGCGGAGCAGTTCATCTTTTTCAGAGATCGCCTGTATGAGCTGCCCCTGGACAGGTACCGACCGGCCGGCGACCCCACCCGGTATGTGGACGCGATCCTTAACCTGATCAGCCGGGCCAAGGACGAAGACATTTCCCCTGAGGACTACGAGACGTACGCGCAGGCCGCCGCCCAGCGAGCCGCCGCAGACCCCGCGGCGGGCGAGCTGGGCGAGGAGGCTGCCGCGCACCTGGAGCTGGCGCGGGTCTATGCGGCATATCAGCGTCTCCTGCGGCAGGCCGGCCGTGTGGACTTCGGGGACCTCATCACGTTGCCCCTCCGGCTGTTCCGCCAGCGCCCGGATATCCTGCGTCGCTACCAGGAGCGGTTCCGTTACATCCTGGTGGACGAGTTCCAGGACACGAACCACGCCCAGTTCGAGCTGGTGAAGCTGCTGGCCGCTTCGCACCGCAACATCACCGTCGTGGGCGACGACGACCAGTCCATCTACAAGTTTCGCGGCGCGGCGATCAGCAACATCCTGGGCTTCACCGACGCGTACCCGGACGCCCGGCAGGTGGTCTTGACCGCCAACTTTCGGTCGGTCCAGCCGATCCTGGACGCGGCGTACCGGCTCATCCAGCACAACAACCCTGACCGTCTCGAAGTGCGCAATGCGCTCGACAAGCGCCTGGTGGCCCAGCGGCAGGGCCAGGCGCCGGTCCGCCACCTGCACGTTGAGACACTCACAGACGAGGCGGACGCCGTCGCCAACATGATCGCCGAGCACGCAGCGTCAGGCGGACGGTACAGCGACTGCGCCATTCTGGTGCGCGCCAACAGCGACGCCGATCCGTTCGTGCGGGCGCTCAACATGCGCGGGATCCCGTGGTGGTTCTCGGGCACGCGGGGCCTGTACGACCGCGAGGAGGTGCGCGTCGCGCTGGCGTTCTTGAGGGTGCTGGCCGACCCCACCGACAACTTGAGTCTCTACTACCTGGGGACGTCGCCGCTCTATGTTATTGACGCCACGGACATGGCGCGAGCCCTCAGCTACGCGGGTCGGCGCCACCGATCCCTCGAGCACACGTTCCGCAACCTCCGGGATGCACGGGAGCTGGCGGCGGAACTGTCGCCGGAGAGCCGTGCGTCCATCGCGCGGCTCGTCGAGGATCTGGACGCGATGCGCCAGATGATGCGAGAGCACGCCACGGGCCGGGTGCTGTATGAGTATCTCGTCACACGCACCGGCTACATTCGCCGGCTGGCCACCTCTGAGCAGCCCGGTGACGAGGTGAAGGTGGCGAATCTTGCCCGGCTGTTCGACATTGTGGCGCGTCATGCCGACGTGGCGGTCTACGATCGCGTGCCCGAGTTCGTGCGGCGCATGGAAGACCTGATTGCCGCCGGTGACGATCCGCCGATCCCCGATCCGGATCCGGACTTCGACGGCGTGCCGATCCTCACCGTCCACAAGGCCAAGGGCCTCGAATTTCCCGTGGTGTTCGTAGTGAACTGCGTGACCGACAAGTTCCCGTCCCGATCGCGCGGCGACCCTCTGGAGCTGCCCGACGCGCTGGTGCGCGCCCGGGAGGTCCTGCCCTCGGGAGACAGCCACCTGCAGGAAGAGCGTCGTCTTTTCTACGTGGCCATGACCCGCGCCAGGGATCGGCTGGTGCTCACCAGCGGCCGCGACTATGGTCGGATTCGCGCCCGCAAGGTGAGCCGATTCGTCCTCGAGGCGCTCGATGACCCAGCGGTGGACAAGGGAGCGTATCGGGCTTCCCCGGCCGAAGCGATCGAGCGCCATGCGCCGCCGGCGCACAGCGCCGGCGGCAACGGCCTGCCCGGTATCGCGCCGGCCGGAGCACCCGTGGTCCTCTCATTTCGCCAGGTCGACGACTACGAGGTGTGCCCCCTGAAGTACAAGTTCACCCACGTTCTGCGCGTCCCGCTCCTGCGGGA
>JAVKIJ010000118.1:0-6780 GCA_031459535.1 Candidatus Fervidifonticultor quintus
TGGCGTTGCTGCGCCGCCTGTGGACCGAGGAGCTGGTGGACTTTTCCGGCCGGTACCACACCGTGCGCGGGGCCGGACTGAACCCCCTGCCGGTCCAGCGCCCGATCCCCATCTGGATGGGCGGCAGCGCCGAGCCCGCCCTGCGCCGCATCGCCCGCCTCGCCGACGGCTGGATCCCGGAGGTGCGGCCGGAGCAGGACGCCGAGGCCGCCGTGGCGCGCATGCGCCAGTACCTGGCGGCCGCCGGGCGCGACCCGTCCCGCTTCGGTATCGAAGGGCGCATCCGCCTGGCGCGCACCCCGCGGGAGGAGTGGCCGCAGGCCGTGCAGATGTGGCAGCGCCTGGGCGCCACCCACCTGTCCGTGGACACCATGCGGGCCGGCCTCGCCGGCCCGCGGGACCACCTGTTGGTCCTGGAGTCGTTTCTGCGGGCGCTGGCCTGACCTCTGCAGCAGGAGTCACCCCGACGGACGCAGAATGACCTGTTAGTCCTGAAACAATGTTTCGCGATTTACCGACCGGGTGAGGTTGACCATGGACGGTGGAATGGATTCTCCAGGGCAGGCCGCCGCGGCGGTGGCCTTGCCGACTCCCCCCATGGTGCAAATGCTGGACTCCGACGGTCGCCTGCTGGTCGATCGCCCTCCGCTGTCCGACGACGAGATTCTGCGGGCTCTGCGAGCCATGTTGCTCAGCCGCAGGTTCGACGAGCGGTGCATCGCGCTGCAGCGTCGCGGCCTGATGGTCACCCTGGCACCGGGCATCGGACAGGAAGCGTGCAGTGTCGGATCCGCCATGGCCCTGGACCCGTCCCGGGACTGGTTCGTTCCCCAGTACCGGGAGGCGGCTGGGATGCTGTGGCACGGGCTGCCGCTGGTCCAGGCCTTCCTGTGGCATATGGGGAGCCCTCTGGGCTTTGCGGTTCCCACCGGGAAGCGCTTCCTCCCCTTCCAGGCGGCGGTGGCAGGGCATCTGCCCCATGCCACAGGTCTGGCGTGGGGGTTACGCCTGCGCGGGTCGGATGCGGTCGTCCTGGCCCACTTCGGCGAGGGTGCCACTTCCCAGGGAGATTTCCACGAGGCCCTCAACATCGCCGGGGTGGTGAAGGCCCCGGTGGTCTTTTTCTGCCAGAACAACTACTGGGCGATTTCCACACCCGTGGAGTGGCAGACCGCGGCTTCCACCGTCGCCCAGAAGGCGGTGGCCTACGGCTTCCCGGGGGTCCGTGTAGACGGCAACGACCTGTTCGCCGTGTACGAGGTGACCCGGCAGGCGGTGGCCCGCGCCCGGGCCGGGGAGGGCCCCACCCTGATCGAAGGCGTGACCTACCGCCTGGGTCTCCACACCACCGCCGACGACGCATCGCGCTATGAGCCCTCCGAGCTGCGCGAACAGTGGCGGGACCGCGACCCCTTGTTGCGCCTGCAGCGGTACCTGCGGCGGCAGGGCGTGTGGTCCGATGCCCTGGCCTCCCGCCTGGAAGACGACGTACGTCAGGAGCTGGACGCGGCCTGGGAGGAGGCCCGCCGCTACCCGCCGCCGCGCCTGGCGGACAGCCTGGAGCGGGTTTTCGCCGAGATGACGCCCCGCCTGCGGGCCCAGCATGCCGCCGCACGGGAGGATGAGTAGTCCCGATGCCGGTCATGACCATCGTGGAGGCCATCAGGGACGCCCTGCACTACGAGATGGCCCGTGACGAGCGTGTCATGGTCTTGGGCGAGGACGTCGGCAAATCCGGCGGCGTGTTCCGGGCTACCGACGGGCTGTTCGAGACGTACGGGCGGTCTCGGGTCGTGGACCTGCCGCTGAGTGAGGGCGGGATTATCGGCGTGTCGGTCGGCCTGGCCCTGGCCGGTCTGGTACCGGTGGCGGAGATCCAGTTCATGGGGTTCACCCACAATGGTTTCAACCAGATCACCGAACAGCTGGCCCGGATCCGGTACCGTTCCTGGGGGACCCTGTCTGCGCAGGTCACCATTCGCACCCCGTATGGCGGAGGGGTACGGGCGCCCGAGATGCACTCGGACGCATTTGAGGCGCACTTCGTCCACTGCCCCGGGCTGAAGGTGGTGGCTCCAGCGACACCCCAGGATGCCCGCGGAATGCTGCTGGCAGCCATCCGGGATCCCGACCCGGTGCTCTTCCTGGAGCCTCTGCGAGGATACCGTCTGATCCGTGGCGAGGTCACCACCGGGGAGTTTCTGGTTCCCCTGGGCCGCGCCCGGGTGGCGGTGGAGGGAACTGACTGTACCGTCATCGCCTGGAGCGCCGCCGTAGAGGTGGCGACCGCGGCTGCTGCGACGGCCGCGGAGGAGGGCATCTCCGTGGAGGTCATCGACCTGCGCTCCCTGGTTCCGCTGGACATCGAGACGCTGCGGGCCTCAGTGACCAAGACCGGCCGGGTGGTGGTGGTACAGGAGGCGGCGCAGACCGGAGGGGTGGCCGCCGAGATCATCGCCACCATCCAGGAAGACGAGCAGATGTTTTACAGCCTGAAAGGGCCGATCCGGCGGGTGTGCGGGCCCGACACGCCCTATCCGGTGCAGATGCTGGAGCCCGCCTACCTGATCAACCCGAAGCGGGTGCTGCGGGCCGTACGGGCGGCGGTGGGCGCCTGACCATGGCCGAGACCGAGTTTGTCCTGCCCGACGTCGGCGAGGGGCTGGCCGAGGTGGAACTGGTGCGCTGGCTGGTGGGAGTAGGCGAGCATGTGCGCGAGAACCAGCCCATCGCCGAGGTGGAGACGGACAAGGCGGTGGTGGAGATGCCGGCGCCGGCCACCGGGCGCATCACCTGGCAGGGGGCGCAGCCCGGCCAGCGCATCCGGGTGGGGCAGGCGTGGCTGCGCATGGAAGTCGTCTCCCCTGCCGACTCCTCCGCCATCTCCCGGGAGGGTGTGTCGCAGTCAGTCGAGGCGCCGGCGGAGCGGCAGGCATCCTCTTCGGCTCCCGTGTTGGCGTCGCCGGCCGCCCGCCGGCTGGCCCAGGAGCTGAATGTACCCCTGGAGAGCGTTCGCGGCACAGGTCCCGACGGGCGGATCACGGTGGAAGACGTGCAGCGCCATGCCGCCGCTCGCGGGCCGGCCGCCGAAGCCGGGGAAGTGGAGCGGGTTCTCCTGCACGGGATCCGGCGGCGGATGGCCGAGGTGATGGCGCAGTCCGCGCGCACGATCCCGCACGTGTCCGGATTTCACGAAATCGACGCCGCGGCGCTGGTGGCCCTGCGGGAGCGCCTGCGGCCGCAGGCTGAAGCGGCGGGGGTGCGTTTCACCTACCTGCCGCTGCTGGTACGCGCGACGGTGCGGGCGCTGCAGGAACATCCTTTCCTCAACGCCTCCCTGGACGAGGACGGGCAGACCATCCTGATCAAAAAAGTCTACCACATCGGCATCGCCGTGGCGTCCCCGGAGGGACTGGTAGTGCCGGTCGTGCACCACGCGGATCGTCTGGGCCTCCTGGACCTGGCCCGGCGGATCGACGAGCTGCTCACCCTGGCCCGGGCAGGCCGTCTGTCCCCCGAGCAGGTGCGCGGAGGCACCTTTACGATCACCAACGTAGGTCCGGCCGGCGGCTGGTTCGGGACGTCGCTGATCCGGCCGCCGGAAGTGGCCATCCTCGGCGTGGGACGCATTGAGGATCGGCCGGTGGTGAGGGACGGGCAGATCGTCATCCGACCGATCCTGCCCGTCACGCTGACGTTTGACCACCGCGTCCTGGACGGGGAAGCGGCACTGGCATTCGTCCGGACCCTGCGGGGGCAGCTGGAGGCCCCCGACGGTCTGGTAGCCGGGTCGCAGCCGGCGGGAGCGTGAGGAACATGGCATCCGGTGAGACCAGGGAGGATCGCGCGCGGTGGGAGCAGGAGGTGCTGGGACCGGCCCTGGCCGCCGACCCGGAGAGGGCATCTCGGTTCACCACCGGCTCCGGGATCCCGCTGGAGCGCGTTTACGGGCCCGAAGATCTGCAGGCGATAGGGTTCGACCATATCACCGACCTGGGCTATCCGGGCGCCTTCCCCTTCACCCGGGGTATCACCCCTGCCATGTACCGCAGCCGCCTGTGGGTGATGGGGCTCTATTCGGGCTACGGGTCGGCGGAGGAGGCGAATCAACGGTACCGGTTGCTGTTGGCCCAGGGACAGACTGGGTTTTCCATCGCCCTGGACCTGCCCACCCAGTGCGGCTACGATGCCGACCACCCGATGGCCCGCGGCGAGGTGGGCAAGGTGGGCGTCCATATTGGGTCGTTGTTGGACATGGAGAGATTGCTGGACGGCATCGATCTGGAGCAGGTCCGCCAGATCCGTACCACGGCCAACGCCATCGGGCCCATCGTGGTAGCTCTCTACTTGGCGGTGTTCGAACGTCGGGGGATCGATCCGCGGCGGACCCGCATGTTCATTCAAAATGACGTACTGAAAGAGTATATCGCCCGCGGCACTTACATCGTCCCTCCGGCGGCCGGGCTGAAGTTATCCGCCGACGTCATTGAGTACTGCGCCCGCCACCTGCCCACGTGGACGCCTCTGGCGATGAGCGGCTACCACATTCGTGACAGTGGCAGCACCGCCGCCCAGGAACTGGCGTTCACTTTCGCCAACGGCATCGCGTACATCGAAGAGACGCTACGTCGGGGGCTGTCGGTCGACACGTTCGCTCCGCAGCTGTGGACTTTTCTGGCGGCCAGCATCGACGTGCTGGAGGAGGTGGCCAAGTTCCGGGCCGCCCGGCGGGTGTGGGCCCGGCTGATGCGGGATCGGTTCGGCGCCCAGGACCCCGAGTCGATGAAGCTGCGGATCTTCGCTTACACCCTGGGGGGCAACCTGACCGCCCAGCAACCGCTCAACAACATCGCCCGGGTGGCGTTGCAGACTCTGGCCGCCGCCCTGGGGGGAGTGCAGACTCTGGCCACGTCCTCCTACGACGAGGCGCTGTCGCTGCCCACCGAGGAGGCCGCCACCGTGGCCCTGCGGACCCAGCAGATTGTGGCCCACGAGGCCGGCGTGGTCGGGACCGTGGACCCCCTGGGCGGCAGCTACGCCGTCGAAGTTCTCACCCACCGCCTGGAAGAGCAGGTGCGGGACTACCTGCGGCAGATCGAGGCGCTGGGCGGCGCCGTGCGCTGCATCGAGAACGGCTACTATCACCGCGAACTGGGCGAGGCCGCGTACCGCTACCAGCAACAGATCGAACGGCGGGAGCGCGTCGTGGTGGGGGTCAACGCCTACCAGGACGGCGACCGCGTGCGCATCCCCATTTTCCGGGTCGACCCCGCGGTAGAGCGGCGGCAGGTTGAGCGCCTGCGGGAACTGCGGGCGCGGCGGAACCAAGCGGCGGTGGACCGGGCCCTGGAGGCCGTGGCCCGGGCCGCCCGGGCGGGGGAGAACGTGATCCCGCCGCTGCTGAACGCCGTGCAGGCCTACGCCACCGTCGGGGAGATCTGCGACGTGTGGCGGCGGGTGTATGGGGCCTACGCCGGGGCGCGGGTGGTGTGAGGGGAGGCACGATGGGCAGGCCGCTGGAGGGCATCCGGGTGCTGGCCTGCGAGATCCAGGTGGCCGGCCCCTACTGCACTATGATGCTCGCCGACCAGGGAGCCGATGTGGTGAAGGTGGAGCGGCCGGGTGCGGGCGACACGGCCCGCGAAGGCGCGCCCATTCTCACCGGGGCCGACGGCCAGCGGCAGAGCGGATACTTCCTGCGGTTCAACCGCAACAAGCGCAGCATCACGGTGAACCTCAAGACTGACGCCGGCCGCGAGGTCTTCCGCGCGCTGGCGGCCCGTGCCGACGTCCTGGTGGACAACTTCCGCCCGGGGTGGCTGGACGGGCTGGGTCTGGGGTACGGTCGTCTGTCTCGGGACAACCCACGGCTGATCTACGCCAGCATCACCGGGTTCGGCAGTCTGGAGGGCTTCCGGGGGCCCTACAGCAACCGCCCGGCGTACGACATCGTCGCCCAGGCCATGGGAGGCCTGATGCACACCTGTGGCCAAGCGGACGGTCCACCCACCTGGCTCGGCATAGCGCTGGGGGATATTGCCTCCGGCATGCTGGCCGCCTATGCCATCATGCTGGCCCTGTGGGAGCGGCAGCACACGGGGCGGGGGCAGTATGTGGACATCTCCATGTACGATGCCGTGATCGCTCTGGCCGAGCGTTCGGTGACGGCCTACTCCCTGACGGGATTGGTGCTGGAGCGAGGGAAGGAGCCGTTTATCGCTCCGTGGGGGCCTTTCCGGTGTCGCGACGGATGGGTGGCCCTTATCGTCCCCACCGAAGGGGATTGGGAGAAGTTCTGCCGGGCCATGGGGCGGCCCGACTTGGTCGGGCATCCGGACACTTCATCCGGCCCGGCGCGCGCCGCCAGCATGGCCGGGTGGCTGGGGGATGTGATCCGCTCGTGGTTTGCCGAGCGCTCCGTGGATGACGCGGTGACGGCTTTGCTGGCCGCTGGAGTGCCCGCGGGTCCCGTACAGACCGCCCGGGATGTCTATCACTGCCCCCATGTGCGGGCGCGCCAGCTGCTGGTGGACATTCCCGATCCGGTGCTGGGATCGGTCCGGCTCGTGGGTCCCCCGGTGAAGATGTCAGCCAGCCCACATCCGCGCCGTGAGCCCGCTCCCCTGCTGGGGCAGCACACCCAGGACGTGATCGTCCAGTGGTTGGGCTACACGCCCGACCAGGTGGCGGCCCTGCGCCGGGACGGAGCCCTCGGAGGGGGGATGGATGGTGGATGACGTGGTGGTGGTCAGCGCGGTGCGCACGCCCTTCGGCAAGTTC
>JAVKIJ010000119.1:0-6780 GCA_031459535.1 Candidatus Fervidifonticultor quintus
GTATCGGTCAGGGGATCGAGTTCGACTACTGCACCGTCCACGGCATCCAGGCGCTCAAGCGGGCCGGGTGGGAAGCGGTGGTGGTCAACAACAATCCGGAGACGCTCTCCACGGACTTCGACATCTCAGACCGCCTCTATCTGGAGCCGCTGACCCCCGAAGACGTCCGCGCCGTGGTGGAGCGCGAGGGCGCGGCAGGCGTGCTGGTCCAGTTCGGCGGTCAGACTCCGCTCGTCGCGGCTCTGCCGCTGGCACGGGCCGGCGTGCGGATCCTGGGGACGTCCCCGGAGAGTCTGGATATCTCCGAAGACCGCCGGAAATTCGCCGCCCTGCTGCGCGAGCTGAACATCCCGCAACCCGACGGATGGACGGCAGCCACGGTTGAAGAAGCCGTGGCCGTGGGCGAGCACCACGGCCTGCCGCTCCTGGTGCGGCCGTCGTATGTGCTGGGCGGCCGGGGGATGGTCATCGCGCGGTCGGCTGAGGAGCTGCGCGAAGCCGCAGTGGAGGCGCTGGGTGGCTCGATGGGCCCGATCCTGCTCGACCGCTACCTCGAAGGCCTCGAGGTCGAGCTGGATGCGGTGGCCGATGGGACCAACCTGCTGGTTCCGGCCCTAATGGAGCAGATCGAGCGGGCCGGCGTGCACTCCGGAGACAGCCTGGCGCTGCTGCCCGCGCGCTCGGTGCATCCCGATACCGCCCGCGTCATTGTGGACTATGCCGCCCGCATCTCTTGGGCGCTCCAGGTGCGGGGATTTCTCAACATTCAGTTCGTCATCTGGCGGGGGCAGCCGTACGTGCTGGAGGTCAACCTGCGGGCCAGCCGCACCGTGCCCTTCGTCTGCAAGGCCACGGGCATTCCGCTCGTGCGGCTGGCGACCGAGATGATGCTCGGCCGCTCGCTCGCGGAGTTCGGCTACGGCGGCTTGACCCTGTTGCCCGCGCCCCATCGGTGGGCCGCCAAGGCGCCGGTCTTCTCCAGCGCCAAACTGTTCGGTGCCGATCCCTTGCTCGGGCCCGAGATGCGGTCCACGGGCGAGGTCATGGGGGTGGGCGCCACGCCGGCGGCGGCGCTGCGCAAGGCGTTCGTGGCCGCCGGTGTTCCGCCGCGCGTGGCGCGGGCGATACTCCTCTCGGTAGCGGATTGGGACAAGGTTGGCGCCGCAGAGCTGGCTGCGGTCGCCCATGCCGCCGGATTCACGCTGGCAGCCACGCCGGGCACCGCCGCGGCAATCGCCGCGCGGGGTGTGCCGGTGGAGGTCGTACCGTTGGCCAAGGCGGTGGCCGCGGTGGGCAGCGGTCGGTTCGGGGCGGTGGTGAATACCCCGACGGTAGGCTACCGGCAGAATCGCGACGGGTTCGCGCTGCGCCGGGTGGCGTGCGAGCTCAATATCCCGACCTTCACCTCCCTGGACTCGGCGCGCGCGTTTCTCGAAGCCTTTGCCGGCGATCCGGAGGACGAACTGGTGCCGCTGGACCGATGAGCGCGTGTGGGTTCCTGCAGGACGGGTCTTGGCCGTTCAAGAAGCAGGAACGAGGGGGTGTATGACGCTTCAGGGGGGAGAAGGGTGACTCGCACGCTGGCACTGATCTGCATCGCTGCGGTCCTCACAGCCACACCTGCGTGGGCGGGGTCTGCGGGATGGCCGGAGAGCCGTCCGATTACCATCGTCGTGCCGTTTGCCGCAGGCGGCGGGACCGACATTATCGCCCGCCAGCTCCAGCGGGCGATGCAGCGCTTCATCGAGCCGCCCATCGTGATCCGCAATATGCCGGGCGCCGGTAGCGGGATTGGGACCAATGAAGTGCTGCGCGCCAGGCCTGACGGGCACACGTTGCTGCTCTCGGGCACGCACACCGTTACGGCCGCGCTGCAGGGCCTGACCGCGGGCTCCATCATCCAGCTCGACCATATCGCCAGCCTCAACTGGGATGCGTTCGTCATCGGGGTGCTGGACTCGTCGCCGTACAAGACCGTCCGGGAGCTCATCGATGCTGGCAAGCAGAATCCCGGCAAGATCACCATCGGTCACGCCGGGGTGGGAGCGCTGACGCATCTGACTGCGGAGGCGCTCAACCGGGCCGCCGGCAATCCCTGGACCGTGGTGCCGTTCGAGGGCGGGGCGCGCCTGATCGCCGGCGTGCTCGGCGGGGTGGTCACCGCGGGCGTCTTCTCCCAGTCAGAGGTCACCGGCCAGGCGGGCCGGCTGCGGGCGCTGGCCGTGACCAGCACCAAGCGCACGCCGCTGTTCCCCCAGGTCCCCACCGTGGACGAGCTGGGCTTCAAGAACATTCCGCAGGGCAGCTTCCGGTCTATCAGCGGTCCCAAGGGCATTCCCATGGAGACGCGCCGGGCCATCGCCGCGGCCGTGAGCCGGGCCATGAACGATCCCGACTGGATCGCGTTCTCGCGCCAGAACGGGCTCGTCAAGACATACATGGCCAACGAGGAACTGGAGCGGTACTTCGCGGTGCTCACGCTGGATCTGTCGAAGTTGCTGCGCCAGGTGGGCCTAATGAAGTGAGCTCTCCAGCCCGTCTGGCCGTGGCGGCGGCCATCGCCGCGTTCGCGGTGGCGGCGATCGTGTTGGCCCAACAGATCCCCACTCGCCACGTGCGGGGCGATCCCGGCCCGCGAGCCCTGCCGGTGGCCTCCGGCGCTATCGTGCTGGCCGGCGCGGTCCTGGTGATGGTCACCGAACCACGCCGTGGCGGCGTTGTCGTGTCAGAGGTCCCCTGGCAGGCGGCCCTGGTGCTGGCCGGCGCCACCGTGGCCTACCTGGTGCTGATGGTCGTCGCCGGGTTCGTCCTCGCCACGGCCGTGTTCCTGTTGGGCGCGTCGCGCTACCTGGATGGTGCTGGCCGCCACCCGCTGCTGGTCCACGCGGCAGTCGCCGCGGCCGCCTCACTGGCCGCATGGTTCGTGTTTGGCCGTCTGCTGGAGGTCGCGCTGCCCGCCGGCCCCTGGGGCTTCTGAGATGGGACCGGTCCTTCGCGGTCTGGAGTACGTCCTGCAGCCGACGACGCTGCTGTGGATCGTCGTCGGCGATATCGTGGGCATCTTCGTGGGCGCCCTGCCCGGGCTGACGGCCACCATGGGCCTGGCCCTGTTCCTCCCCATCACCATGCAGCTCGACGCCCTGACGGGGATCGCCCTCATGCTGGGCCTCTATTTTGGGGCGGTCACCGGTGCCTCGATCCCGGCGATCCTTTTCGGGATCCCGGGGAACCCGAATGCCATCGCCACGGTCTTCGACGGCCTGCCCCTGGCGCGAAAAGGGCAGGCCGGGGTGGCTCTGGGCGGCGCGGTCATCGCGTCGTTCATCGGCGGCCTCGTGAGCACGGCGACCCTGCTGGCCGCCTCGCCGGCGCTGGCGCGCTTCTCCCTGCTGTTCGGGCCCGCCGAGTATTTCGCCCTGGCCGTCGCCAGCCTGACGATCATCGCCAGCGTCTCGGGGCCGTCGCTGTCCAAGGGCCTCGTCATGGGTGCGATTGGCGTGCTGCTCTCCACGGTGGGCATTGACGCGATGACCGGTGCCAGGCGCTTCACCTTCGACAACCCATTCCTGGCCACGGGCGTGGGCCTGGTGCCCGTGTTGATCGGCATGTTCGGCATCACCCAGGCTCTGGAAGATGCCGCCCGCCCCGGCGGGTTCGGTCAGATCGTAACGCAACAGCTCGGCCGTCTGTTTCCCACCGTCGCTCAGCTCCGCCGGATGTGGCGCATCATCCTGGAGTCAAGCTGGATCGGTACCTTCGTGGGCGTGCTGCCGGGTGCCGGCGCCAGCGTGGCGGTGGTGCTGGCCTATGAGCGCGCCAAACAACTGGCGGATCGCCCCGAAGAGTTCGGATCCGGCCGGCTGGAGGGTGTGGTCGCGCCCGAAGTGGCCAACAATGCCTGCATCGGCGGCGGGTTGATTCCCACCCTGACCCTGGCGCTTCCCGGCGAATCGGCCGCGGTGCCGATCCTGGCGGCCCTGGTGATCCACGGCATCACGCCAGGGCCGCTGCTCTTCTCGTTTCAGCCGCACTTCATCTACGCGGTGGTGTTCGCGATGATTGCGGCCAATCTGACGACCTGTATCTTTCAGTTGGGTGGCATCAAGATCTTTGTCAGAGCGCTGAGCGTGCCGCCCGCCATGCTGACGCCCATGGTCATCATGCTCTCGGTGCTGGGCGCCTATGCGCTCAACGGCTGGCTGTACGATGCGGCCGTGGCGGTCGCCGCCGGCATCGCGGGGTTCGTCCTCAAGCGCGCCGGCTACCCGCTGGTCCCCCTGATCCTGGGGCTGGTGCTGGGCGGCATGATGGAGTCGGAGTTCCGGCGGGCTATGATCATTACCGGCGGCGATCTGTCTGTCTTTGTGACCAGGCCGCTGGCCGCGGTGCTGCTGGCGGCCGGGCTGTTCTCCCTTGCCCGACAGATCGTCGCACAGCGCCGCGCCGCCAGCGGGAGGGGCGTACGATGAACACACTGCCAGAGAGCCAGCACATTCCGGCCGGGCTGCAAGAGCCAGGGGTCCGCACCGTCGCCCGCGCCCCCCGCAGCCCGGTGCGGTATCTCCAGTTCGACCTGATCACGGTGACAGCCAGCGGCACGCCCGTGAGGTGGGCCTCCGAAGGGCGCGAGGCTGTGCTGTACCTCATCGGCGGGACCTGTGAGTTCTCCGCCTCGGGACCAGGTGGGACGCTATCCGGGCTGCTGGACACGCGGTCGGCGATCTTCGATGGGCCGCCGGCCGCCCTCTACCTGCCTCCAGGAACGCATCTGGAACTGGTAAGCCCTCGCGATGGCGCTCGACTGGCGCTGTTCTCAGCGCCGCCGGCCGGCCAGCGACCGCTGCGTGAGGTTCATCCCGACCAGGTGAGCGTGCGCATCGTGGGCCGGGACGCCTGGTCGCGGCGCGTCTGCAGCGTGGTGGACCAGCAGGTGGCGAGCCGGCTGCTGGTGGGTGAGACCATCAATCAGGCCGGTTCGTGGTCCAGCTATCCACCACACAAGCACGATACCGAGGTCCCCGGCCGGGAGGTGCCCATGGAAGAGATCTACCACTTCATGGTGCGGCCGCCCGAGGGGTTCGGCCTGCAAATGGTGTACACGGCGCCGGAAGCGCCTCAGCCGTTCGAACACATCTACCGGGTCCGCGACGGCGACACGGTGGTGATTCCCCGCGGCTACCACCCGGTGGTGGCCGCCGGCGGCTACCAGCTCGCGTACCTTTGGGCGATCTCCGGCGACCGGGTGGACTACGGGAAGTGGTGTGACGATCCGGCGCACACGTGGCTGCTGCAATGACGAAGCCCGTGGTCGTGTTCGACTACGACGGGACGCTGGTGGACACCTTTGCAGCGAAGCAGCGCTCGTATGCGCGCGCCGTGATGGAGGCGCTGGGGCTGGGCGAAGAGCTTCGCCCGGTGCTGGAGGCCTCGTACGCCCGCACGAGCGGCGCCAACCGATTCGTCCAGCTCGCGGAAACGGCAACTGAACTCGGCGTCTCGGTGAGTGACGCCCAGAGGGAAGACTTCTCGCGACGGTTCTCGGCCTACAACGCCCAGAGCGCCGATGCCATGCCCGAGTTCTCCTCGGCGCGGCGAGTGCTGGAAGCGCTGGGCACCCGCTACGACCTGGTCCTGGTCAGCGGATTGCCCCAGGACGCGCTGGTGGCGGACGCGAAGCGGCGAGGCCTGGCGTCCCACTTCGTGCGCATTGAAGGCGGCGACAAGGGCCAGGCGATCGACCGGTTGCTGGCCGAGGGCCGCCAGGTGTGCATGCTGGTCGGGGATACGCCCCACGATGAATCGGTGGCCCTCAAGCGGGGCATCCCGTTCTACCGCGTCGGTGGTGACGGGGACTTGGCCCGGCTGCTGGAGGTACTGCAGTGAGAACGTCGACGGTGATCCTGGGCACAGGCGGGGCGGTGCTCACCGCCCACCGCGACAATACGGCCCTGGCATTCCGCATGGGCGAACAGGCCGTGCTAGTGGACTGTCCCGGCAGCGTCTGCTTGAAGCTCCTGCGGGCCGGTATCGCTCCGGAGCGCCTGGCCGCCCTCGTGATCACCCATGCACACCCTGACCACCTCTATGGGCTGCCGTCCCTGATCCACAATCTCTGGATGGCCGATCGCGGTCGGACGTCGCCGGTGCTGCCGGTCTGGGCGCCGGCGCCGGAGCTGGAGAAGATCCGGCGGCTGCTGGCCGTCTTCGACCTGGAGCGGCGAGCCGCATTCTTGGAGTTGCGGGCCCTGCCCACCGACCCGGCGGCGCCATTCTTCGAACGCGACGGGCACCGGCTGTTCGCGCACCCGGTTGACCACGGGCCGCCGGCCTTTGCCATCCGGTGGGACACGGCGGGCGGGCATCGTGTGCTCTACTCGACTGACACGCGCCCGGTTGAGTCGCTGGCGGCCTTCGGGCGCGGCGCGGACCTGCTGGCCCACGAAGCCACCTACGCGGAGGCCCAGGCCGATCTCGCCCGGGCAGGCGGGCACTCCACTCCGGCGCAGGCGGGCCGCATCGCCGCGCTGGCCGGGGCCGGGAGGCTGGTCTTGCTGCACCTGACCGATACCGCAGTGCCCGAGCAGTGGGTGGCGGAGGCGATGACGGCGTTCGACGGACCGGTCGAGGTGCCGGGCGACGGCGCGCAGTACCCGCTGGACTAGGAGCCTGTCCGAGAAATCGGTCTTGGACAGGACTTTAGTGCGCTAAAGTCGAATCGTTGTCCATGCCGACCAAAGAGTACCGTCCCTACAGTCCGCATCAGCTCCTGATCCTCCCGCC
>JAVKIJ010000012.1:0-51144 GCA_031459535.1 Candidatus Fervidifonticultor quintus
AGCGCCACATTAGCCAGGGCGGTCAGGTATTCCACAGCCCTATCCCCCTCCAGCCGCAACGGCCGCGGAGGGCCCGGTCACGAGCCGTTCGGCCTCGCGTTTGCGCTGCGCGCGGAGGTAGCGGGTGAGGAGTTCATAGCCCACCACGATGGCCAGGATGATCACGGCCTGGAGAATGGTGATGACTTCCCGGGGGACGCCCGCGAAGACCTGCACCCCCTGGGCGCCCCGGTCCAGGAAGCCGAAGAGCAACGCCGACGGGATGATTCCCAGGGGATTGTTGCGGGCCAGCAGCGCCACCGAGATACCCAGGAACCCGAGCCCCTTGGGAAAGTCGATGTCGAAGTAGCCGAAGAAGCCAAGGATGTCAGACAGTCCCACCACACCGGCGACCGCGCCACTTGCCATGAACATGACGAACCGGATGCGGTCCAGGCTCACGCCGGCGGCTTCGGCCGCATCGGGGTTGAAGGCCGTGGCACGTACCTCGTAGCCGAAACGTGTTCGCGCCAGCCACACCGAGGCGGCTACGCACAGGAACACACCTACCGGGAAGAACCAGTTCAAGGCCGAGTGTTCGGGGATGCCCGCGCCAACCCGATTGAGGAGCGGGCCGAGCGGCGGTACCAGCGCGCTGGGCTCGAACAGGGGGGTCCGCACCCGCGGGGTGCCGGCCTGCGTGGGGTCGCGGAAGACGTCGGCCAGCAGGTAGAGCACGACCGCGCCTGCGATGTAGTTCATCATGATGGTGGTGATGACTTCGTGGGCGCCTCGGCGCAGCTTCAGCGCAATGGGGGCGAACGCCCACAGGGCTCCCGCGGCGATCGCGGCCAGGACGGCCAGGGGCAGGTGGATCACAGCCGGCAGGCCGCGCACAGCAAAGCCGACGTAGGCCGCCGCGAAGGCACCGATATAGTACTGCCCCTCTACCCCGATGTTCCACACGTTGGCCCGGAACGACAGCGCCACGGCCAGCCCCGCGAAGAGGAGCGGCGTCGCCTTGAAGAGGATGGCGGCCACGCTGTCCGCTCGCGTCAGGCTGAACCGGACCATGGTGCTATAGACCTGGGCAGGATCCCGCCCGATGGCCAGCATGATCCCGGCGGCCACGAGCGCACCGAACCCGATGGCCAGCAGCGGCGCGAGCACCTGCAAGAGTCCCAGGCGCCAGCGGGCGCTCACGCGGTGGCCTCCCGGGGCCGCCGGGCACCGGTCATGTAGAGACCGATCTCTCGCAACGAGGCCTGCCCGCGGCCGACCTCGGCGGTCAGGCGGCCGGCGTGGATGACACCGATGCGGTCGGCCAGGGACAGGATCTCGTCGAGCGCTGCCGAGATCAACACCACCGCCATGCCGCTGGCCCTGGCTGCCAGCAGCTGACGGCGGACGAATTCGGTTGCGCCGATATCCAGCCCCCGCGTCGGCTGGACGGCAATCAGCACCGTGGGGTCAAACCCGAACTCACGGGCCACGACCACCTTCTGTTGATTTCCACCCGACAGGGCCAGGACCGGCGTGGCGAGCGAGGGCGTGCGCACGTCGAACCGCGCCACCCGCTCCCTGGCGAACTCTGCCACCGCTGCCCGGTCGAGGATGGCGCCCCGGCCGAAGACCCGGCGCGTGTGGTGTCCCAGGATGAGGTTCGCCCAGACCTCCATGGGGAGGACCAGTCCGCGGCGGTGGCGGTCCTCTGGGATGTGGGCCACCCCCAGCGCCTTGATGCCCCGCACGCCAGCACGGGTCACGTCCTGGCCCCTGATGATCACGCGGCCGGAGACCAGCGGGCGCAGGCCGACCAGTGCCTCGGCGAGCTCAGACTGGCCGTTGCCTTCAACGCCGGCGATCCCGTAGATCTCGCCGCTGCGGACCTCGAATGACACTCCCCGTACCGCTGGCCGACCCCGCGGGCCGGCCACCACGGCGTCCACCACCTGCAGCTGGATGGGGCCGGGTTCAACCGGCTCCACCGGGAGGTCCATCAGCACCGGGCGTCCCACCATCATCCCGGCGATCCGTGCCTTGGTCGCACCCGATGCGGGCACCGTGCCGACCACTCTACCGGCGCGGAGCACCGTGATCCGGTCGGCGATGGCCAGTACTTCCTCCAGGATGTGGCTGATGAAGATGACGGTCTTCTCCTCGGCGCGGAGTCGCCGCAGGTTCGCAAAGAGGTCGTCCACTTCCTGGGGGGTCAGCACCGCGGTGGGCTCGTCCAGGATGAGGACCTCGGCGCCGCGGTAGAGCACCTTGATGATCTCGACGCGCTGCTGCTCACCTACGGACAGGCTGGCCACCTCCGCGTCGGGGTCCACGACCAGGCCGTACTGGTGGGCCAGGGCGGCGATCCGCGCCCGCGCGTCGGCCAACCGCAGCCGTCCCAGATGCGCTGGCTCCTGCCCCAGGATCACGTTCTCGGCCACAGTGAACCTCGGAATGAGCATGAAGTGCTGGTGGACCATCCCGATGCCCAACGCAATCGCCGCGCGCGCGTCGCTGAGCACCACGCGCCTGCCGCGAACAGCGATGGTCCCATCGTCGGGCTGGTAGAGCCCGTAGAGGATCTTCATGAGCGTAGACTTCCCCGCACCGTTCTCGCCCACGATGGCGTGGATCTCGCCTGGCGCCACCGCCAGCGAGATGCGGTCGTTGGCCAGGACGCCCGGGAATCGCTTGGTGATGCCGGACAGTTCGACGACGGGGATCATGAGGGCCTGGGGGGCGGCGAGGTACCGCCCCCCCCGGACGGCCAGCTACTGCCTGAGGCGCTTGACGAACTCTTCGAGCTGCTTGCGGTCCGACGGCACCTTGATCTTGCCCGCGATGATGTCACGCTTCACTGCCTCGAGGCGCGGCACGATGTCTTTCATCAATTCGCGGTTGTACTGGTTCACGGCGTAGCCGACGCCGCCCTCCCGCAGGCCGAAGCCATGGACACCGGCCTTGTATTGGTTGTTGACCAGATCCTTGATGGTCTCGTAGACGGCGACGTCCACGCGCTTCATCATGCTGGTGAGGATCCGCGCCCGCTGGTCAGGCTTGGCCGTCAGCGACTGATCGGCGTCCACCCCGATGGCCCACTTGGCCTTGGCGACCGCCGCCTCGAAGACGCCGATGCCCGTCCCGCCCGATGCGTGGTAGATGATGTCGGCGCCTCGGTCATACTGCGCCGTTGCCAGCTCCTTGCCCTTGACAGGGTCACGGAAGGCTTCTCCCGTCGTGCCTGCGTAGTCCGAGAACACGGTGATGGACGGCTTGATGTACTTGGCGCCGGCGATGTAGCCTGCCTCGAATTTCTCTATGAGCGGGATCTTCATGCCGCCCACGAAGCCGATCTTGCCGCTCTTGGACTTGAGGGCCGCCGCCGCGCCCACGAGGAACGAGCCTTCGTGCTCGTTGAACAGCAGGCTGGCCACGTTGGGTTCCTTGTCGATGAACCCGTCCACGATGCCGAACTTGACCCCCCGAAACTGCCGGGCGACCCGGGTGATGCTGTCCGTGAACAGGAACCCGATCCCGAAGATCAGGTCGTACCTCTCCCCGGCCAGGAGACGGAGCAGCTCCTCGCGGTTCTCGCCTCCTGCGGTCGGCTCCAGGTCCTTGACCTCCACCCTGCCGGCAAAGTCCTTCTGGGCCCTGGACAGGCCCGCGTAGGCCATGTCGTTGAACGACAGGTCTCCGCGCCCGCCGACGTCGTAGACCATGCCGACACGCAGCTTCTTCACTTGCGCCGTCGCCGGCGGGGTCGCCGCCACAAGCAGCAGGCCGACGCAGAACACGGTGGCCAGCGACGCCGCGCGCACCGCGACGTGCTTCATGCTCTCCACCCCTCTCTTCATCTGCAGTCTGGCTGGACGAGTGATACTTCTGGTCGGGAGCGCGCCACTCCTCCGGGCTCGGCTACGAGGCGCTCTTGCGCCGGAACATCTGCTCGAGCTGATCGAGACCGATGAGCACTTCGCGCGGGTTGCTGCCTTGCACCGGACCCACGATCCCCCGCGCCTCCAGCTCATCAATGAGGCGGGCGGCCGTGACGTAGCCGATTCGCATCTTTCGCTGCAACAGGGACACGGACCCGTATCCGGACCGGACCACGAGGCGGGCAGCCTCCATCAACCGCTCGCCGTCCGCGTGTTCCTCTGCCGGTGCCGACCGCTGCGCCTCCACCAGCTGCCGGTCATACGCGGGAGCACCTTGCTGCCGCCACCAGTCCACGATCCTCCGGATCTCGTCGTCGGCGACGTAGGCTCCCTGTGCTCGAATGGCGCGGGAGGCGCCCAGGGGCAGGAACAACATGTCGCCCCGTCCCAACAACTTCTCCGCGCCGGTGGTGTCGAGAATGGTCCGGCTGTCAACCTGGCTCGAGACGGCGAATGCCAGCCGTGACGGGATGTTGGCCTTGATCAGACCGGTGATGACGTCCACCGACGGGCGCTGGGTGGCGACCACCAGGTGGATGCCGGTCGCCCGGGTCATCTGGGCCAGCCGGCAGATGATGTCCTCGAAGTCGGCCGGCGCCACCATCATCAGGTCGGCCAGCTCATCGATGATGATGACGATGTAGTACAGCGGCTCCACATCGGTCCGCTGGTTGTAGCTCTGGATGTTGCGCGCGCCGATCTGGGCGAACGCTTCGAAGCGCTGCTCCATGATGCGCAGCATGTCCTTGAGCACGCTGGCCGCCTGGCGGGGGTTGGTCACCACCGGGGTCAGCAGGTGCGGGATCTCGTTGTAGTCCGTGAGCTCGACCCGCTTGGGATCGATCATCACCAACCGGACCTGCTGCGGTGTGCAGCGGAAGAGGAGGCTGGCGATCATGGCGTTGAGCGCCACCGACTTGCCCGAGCCTGTGGCACCAGCGATCAGCAGGTGGGGCATCTCGGTGAGGTCGGCCACGACCGGGTGGCCGGCGATGTCCTTGCCGATGGCCACCACCAGTGGCCCGGGAGCCTTCTGGAATGCCTCAGAGGCCAGGATCTCCCGGAGGTGGACCAGGCTCGCCTTCTGATTGGGCAGCTCAATGCCCACGGCGGACTTGCCCGGGATCGGCGCCTCGATCCGCACGCTCTGGGCGGCCAGGTTCAACGCGATGTCATTGGTGAGGCTGGTGATCTTCTGGACCTTCACGCCAGGATCGGGCTGTACCTCGAACCGGGTGACCACCGGCCCGACCTCCCAGTTCACCACCTTGACCCTGACCCCGAAGCTCTCCAGTGTCTGCTCCAGCGCCCGGGCGGTGTCAGCGGGATCGATGCGCGCCCTCCCGCGGCCACCGTTGGCGTCGCCAAGGATAGACTGGGGCGGGAGGCGGTAGTCTGCAGCCGCGAACGCTAGCCGCTCCTGTCCGGGGCCCGACTCCTGCCTGCCAGTCTGACGCCTCATCCGTCGGTCCCGGGCGTCTGCCTGCGGGGCCGGCCCTGGCCCGAGGTTCTCCGAGAGGGCCAGGGGCCCGGCCGTCGGGGTCTGGACCGGGGCCCCGGCCGCCTCGTCCGGTACGCCAGCATGCCTGATCTGTTGGCCGGCCGGTGCGGGGATCGCCCCGGGCTGCGCCGGGCGGGCGGTCATCGCCCGCAAGCTCCCTGCGACGAGCTGGCCGAGGCCCCTAACGGCCGCCGCGACCAGACGAGCGAGGCTGACCATGGAGAGCTGTGCCACTCGCCGCAGCAGCCTCGCCGCCGCCACCGCGACCGCCACGAGGAAGCCCGCTGCCAGCCGCAAGCTGCCTCCCAGAGAGGTCGTCGTGACTCCCGCCAGCAGCGCAAGGCCGCCCAGGCCGAGCAGGGCGACTGTGGCATACAGCCCTACGGGGCCCAACAGCCGCGCGGTCCAGCCGGCCAGGGCCCGGCCGATCAGACCGGCCCCTGCGCCTCGCGGCCCGGCGCCAGCCCCGACGTGCACCGCCATGAGCGCGGCGATGCTTGCCAGCGCGACCCCGGCCACGGGCCGGCGGAGGCGCGCCCGCTGGTCGGAAGCGATGAGCACGGACCCAGCCACAAGTACGTAGACCGGCAGGGCCGGCGCCGCCACCCCGAACAGGCGCCTCTGCCACCACGCCAGAGTCAGCGGCAGGCCGGTCGCCCCTGGCAGGAACGAGAGGCCGAGGAGCAGGGCCAGCAGCAGCAGTGCCAGGCCGGCGGCGGCCCTCCGGTTGCGCGCAACACGGCGCTGGTCGCGACGGCGCGCCATGGCTCCTACCTCACCGTGAGCAGCACGGCCACTGCCGCCGCCCAACAGTACGCCGAGAACCACGCGAGTCGACCACGCCTGACCACGTCCAGTAACCAGGCGATGGCCAACCCGCCACTCGCGGCGGCAACCAGTCCGCCAAGCGCCAGCGGTCCGGGTCCAAGTCCCACCTCCGCGGCCTGGCCCAGGTCCTTCAGCGAGAAGATCCCGGCCCCCACGATGGCCGGAATCGCCATCAGGAACGAGAAACGGGCGGCTTCCGCCCGCCGCAGCCCCAGCAGGAGCCCGGTCACGATGGTCGTGCCCGAGCGCGAGATCCCCGGGATAATGCTCACAGCCTGCGCCACGCCCAGCGCGATGCCTTCGTGCCAACGCACGTCGGTGGCGGCCCGGGCCCCTCGCTCGCGGCTCCACAGCAGGATGAGGCCTGTGATCATCAATTGCCCGGCCGTGGCGCGAACCTCCCTCGGCCCAGACCCGAACAGGCTTTCCAGCCACCCTTCAAACAGCAGACCCAAACCGGCCGTGACCGCTGTGGCGATGGCGATAGCCGCCAGCAACCGGCGATCCGCAGCCGCTCCATTCTCTGCAGATGGCCGAACGAGCAGGGCGGGCGCGATCCGCACCAGCCGGATCACGTCAGGCCAGAACATGACCGCCGCTGCCGTGGCGGTGCCCAGGTGCAGGACAGCCTCCAACACCAAGCCGGGGCGCGGGATACCCAGGTAGTGCTCCGCAAACAAGAGGTGAGCGGTGCTGCTGACGGGAAGAAACTCTGTCAGGCCCTGGACGAGCCCCAGCACAACCAGTCCGAGCACGATCGCGCTCCCACGGATGCCACGTCGAGATGACCGATCGCTGCCACGACGCGCGCTCTTGGCCTATCGTACGTCCGTTCGCCGGGGTCGTCAACGCCCCCCGCCCGATCGCCGGTGTTGCCCTACGCCATCGCCGGCACCAGGTCCAGCGCGGCCAGCACGACCCGGATCTGTTCCTCTTCCTTGGGCGTGGCGTCCACCAGTGGCAACCGGACGCGGCCGCAGTCAAAACCCACCAGGCGCATGGCGCACTTCACCGGCACCGGGTTGGTCGTGATGAAGAGCACCTTGAACAGCGGCCACAGCCGACGGTGAATTCCCAGCGCCTCCGCCACGCGGCCCTCGAGGAACGCCCGGATCATCTGCTGGATGGGCCGCGCGGTGATGTTGCCAGCCACGCTGACCACGCCCACGGCGCCCACAGCCAACTTGGGCAACGTCAGGCTGTCGTCCCCGCTGTAGATCAGGAACTGGTCCGGGGTCCGCACCCGGATCTCGGAGACCTGGTCGAGGCTCCCGGCGGCCTCCTTGACTGCGACGATGTTGGGAATCTGCGCAAGGCGCGCGATCGTCTCCGGCGTGCAGTTGACGCCGGTCCGGCTCGGGATGTTGTACAGCATGACCGGCAACGGCGTGCTCTCAGCCACGGCGCGGAAGTGGGCGTACAGACCGTCCTGGGACGGTCGGTTGTAGTAGGGGTTCACCAGGAGCAGCCCGTCGGCGCCGGCCCGGTGCGCTTCCTGCGAGAGGTGAATGGAGTGGGCGGTGTCATACGTGCCCGTCCCGGCGATCACCTTGCCCGCATCTCCCACGGCGTCCTTGACCGCGCGGAACAGCCTGATCTTCTCCTCGTCAGAGAGCGTCGGGGACTCACCGGTCGTCCCGGCGACCACCAGCGCATCACTGCCGTCTTCGATCAGACGCCGGGCCAGCGTGGCTGCCTTCGCGTAGTCCACCTCGCCGCCAGCGTCAAACGGCGTCACCATCGCCGTGACCACGTGCCCGAAGAGCGCCATCGCCCTGCCTCCTTCCCTACGGTGTCGCGGCCCGCAGTCGGCCGCGCAGGCCGTCCAGCTGGATCAGGTGCTCACAGATCTGGATGGCATTGAGCGCCGCACCCTTGCGCAGGTTGTCCGAGGCCACCACCAGGCGCAGCCCGCAGGGGTCGAACCGATCAGACCGGATGCGGCCGACAAACACCGGGTCCCGGCCGGCTGCCAGCTGCGGCGTGGGCACCTGATCCCGGGCCGGGTCGTCCACCACCTCGACGCCCGGAAACGCCGCCAGCACGCCGCGAGCTTCCTCGGGCGCCATCGCGCGGTCCAGATCGAGGTGCACGACCAGCGTGTGCCCCACCAGCACCGGGACCCGCATGGTGGTCACGCTCACAGGGATGTCGGCCTCCAGGATCTTTCGGGTCTCCGCGACCACCTTGGCCTCCTCCTCGGTGTCGCCGTCGGGTTGCCACTTCCACTGGGGCCGCACGTTGAAGGCCACGGGGTTGGCGGCGCCCGCCGCGGCGCTGATGCGCTCCAGATCGCCCTGCTCGAGGGCTTCCGGATCCCCAAGCAGTCCCCGGGTGTGATCCAGCAAGGCGCGCATGTTGTCCAGGCCGCCGCCGGAGACCGACTGGTACGTGGCGACGATGCATCGGCGGATTCCCGCAGCATCGTGAATGGGCTTAAGTGCCATCACCAGCGCCGCCGTGGTGCAGTTGGGATTGGCGATCAGGCCTTGGTGGCGCTGCAGCGCGCAGCCGTTCACTTCGGGCACCACCAGTGGGACACGCGGGTCCATTCTCCAGGTGGACGAGTTGTCGACGGCGACCGCACCTCGTTCCGCCACCCCCCAGGCGTATCGCCGGCTGGCGTCGTCGCCGCCCGCGAACAGGACGAGATCCGCCTCAAGGACCCGGTCGCTCGTCTCCTCCACTGTCACGGGCAGCCCGCGGAAGGCGATCGTCCTGCCCGCCGATCGGGCGGTGGCATACAGTCGAAGGGTACCTACCGGGAAGCGCCGCTCCTCGAGGACTCGGACCATGGCGCCGCCGACAACCCCGGTCGCACCGACGACGGCCACCTGCAGGTGTGATGACACGTGTGCTCTCCTCCGGGATTTACCGCAATCCTAGCAGATGCTCTAACCCGTAGACCAGTCCCTGGAGTCCTCCCACGCGGCGAATCGCCAGGAGCATCCCCGGCATGAATGACTCCTCGCCAAGAGAGTCGTGCCGGATGGTGAGGATCTGGCCCGGGCCGCCGAAGATCACCTCCTGGTGGGCGATCAGTCCCGGGAGACGAACGCTGTGCACCCGCACGCCATCGCTCTGCCCGCCCCGGACGCCGGTCACCAGTTCCTCCTCGGTCACCGCCTGCGGTGGTGCCGCACCCCGTTCCGCAGCGATGAGCCGCGCAGTCTTAACGGCGGTGCCGGACGGCGCGTCGCGCTTGCGATCGTGGTGGAGCTCGATGATCTCCACGTGGGGCATGAACCGGCTCGCCACTCGGCAGAACTCCATCATCAGCACGGCGCCGATGGCGAAGTTGGGTGCCACGACGGCGCCGAGCCTGCGCTCGGCGGCAGTGACGGTCAGGCGCGCGAGATCATCGGCCCCGAGGCCGGTGCTCCCGACCACGGGTCGCACGCCGGTCTCAAGGGCGGCCTGGGCATGCTCGGCGGCCACGCGCCCCGGCGCGAACTCTACCAGTACCTGGGGCTGCGCGGCCAGCGCCGCGTGGATGTCGGCGGCAACGCGGACGTCCAGGCGTCCCACGCCGGCCACCTCGCCCACGTCTTCTCCAATGGCGCGCTCGTGCCCGACTGCGGCCACCAGCACCAGGTCAGACTCCCTGACGATGGCACGCACCGCGGCGCGCCCCATGCGCCCTGCCGCCCCACTGACGGCGACACGAATGCGATCCACAGCAGAGGGGCTTCGACGCGGGAGCGCCTTCTCCCCTTGTGGCGGGAGCGGCGGCTGTTCAGAGGACCGACGTCGCAGCGGGCGCCGGCTCCACCACGCTCAGCGACTCGGTGAATGTGCGCTCCAGGTCCGCGCGCGCGGCGCTGCGCGCGGCAAATGGCCCGATGGCGGCCATCGCGATCTGCCCGGGAGCAAAGAGCTCCCGGGTCATGGCGGCCACATCCTCGAGCCTGACCGCGTCCACCCGTCCGATGATCTCATCGAGGTCGATCTGCCGGCCAAAGTACAGCTCCGAGCGACCCAGCTTGAACATCCGGCTTCCCGTACTCTCCAGCGAGAGCATGAGGCTGCCTTTCAGCGATTCCTTTGCCCGGTGCAGCTCGGGCTCTGCCAGCGTGGTAGGCAGGCGCGCGATCTCCTCGAAGGTCAGGCGCAAGACCTCCGGTGCGTTCTCGGGGCTCATGGCTGCGTAGATCACGAAGAGCCCACCCTCACGATACGACGCGGCATAGGACGCGATGGTGTAGACCAGCCCGCGGGCCTCCCGGATCTCCTGAAACAGCCGGCTGCTCATGCCGCCGCCCAGGATGTTGTCAAGCACGGCGAGGGTGTAGCGGTCGTCGTCACCCTGCGCCCGACCGCGGGTGGCCAGGCAGAGATGCACCTGCTCAATCTCCTTCATGCGGATGGACACCGTCGGCGTCAGTGCCGGGATCTCCGTGGGGTGCACCGACGCCTTGCCGTCCCAGGTTCCAAAGTGCTGACCGACGAGTTCCACAACCGCGTCATGGTGGATGTCACCCGCCACGCTGACCACGATGTTGTCGGCCCGGTACCGTTTCTCGATATACCGGAGGAAATCGTCGCGACCGAGCTTGGCCACGGCCTTTCGCGTCCCGATGACTGATCGCCCCAGTGGGTGCCCGTCCCAGATGGTCTGGGCAATGAGATCCTGGACGACCTCGTCGGGTGAATCCTCGTAGGTCTTGATCTCCTCGGTGATGACCTGGCGCTCTCTCTCGATGGCTTCCGGATCAAACGCGGAGTTGAGGAGCATATCGGCGGTCAGTTCCACGATGGCGGGCAAGTGGTTGGCGAGCACCTTGACGTAGAAGCAGGTGTGCTCCTTGTCCGTGAAGGCGTTCATCTGTCCCCCCAGGGCATCCACCGCCTGGGCGATGGCCAGTGCCGAGCGACTGTGCGTGCCCTTGAAGAACAGGTGCTCGAGGAAGTGCGAGATGCCGTGCTGGCTGGCCGGTTCGTAGCGCGAGCCGGTACCTACCCAGATCCCCAGGGACGCCGTGCGCACCTGAGGCATGGCCTCGGTGACCACGCGAACGCCGTTGGGCAACACGGACTTTCTGGGCGGCTCCATCGGCGCCTCCAGCAAGCGTCCCCTTACGGGCGGGGCCGCCGGGCCGGGCGCGGCCCGCCCACGCCGCCGCGGCGGCGCGGTGGCCGGCCTTCTCGGCTTCCCCCCCGCCCAGGGTGCAGGGGGCGGCGGGACGAAATGTCGGCGGGCTGGCGCTCCTCGTACTCCGCGTTCCACCCTTCAGGCGGAGGCTGCGTGCCGCGGTGCGTGAGATTGATGCGGCCCATGCTGTCGATCTCCTTCACCTTCACCTCAATCTCGTCGCCCACCTTCACCACGTCTTCCACCTTGTTGACGTGATCGTAGCTGAGTTCGGAGATGTGCACGAGCCCCTCTTTGCCGGGCAGGACCTCGACGAACGCCCCGAAGTTCATCAGGCGGGTCACCCGGCCCCGGTAGGTCTCGCCTACCTGCACCTCTCGGACAATGCCCTCGATCATCTGGGCCGCGCGCCGTGCCGACTCTTCGTTGGTCGAGGCGATCATGACGCGGCCGTCCTGCTCAATGTCGATCTTGGTCCCGGTGTCTGCTGTAATCTTGTTGATGATCTTGCCGCCAGGGCCGATCACATCACGGATCTTGTCGGGATTGATCTGAATGGTCACGATGCGCGGCGCGTGCGCCGACAGCGTCGCCCGCGGAGCCGGGATCACCTGAGCCATGACATCGAGCACCTTCAGGCGGGCCTCCCGGGCCTGCGCCAGGGCCTCGGCCAGCACCTGACGGGACAGGCCAGCGGTCTTGATGTCCATCTGAAGGGCCGTGACGCCCATGCGGGAGCCGGCCACCTTGAAGTCCATGTCGCCCATGGCGTCCTCGATCCCCTGGATGTCGGTTAGGATCGCGTACCTGTCATCCGGGCCGGTGATCAGCCCCATGGCGATCCCACCGACGGGCGCCCGGATGGGCACCCCGGCATCCATCAGGGCCAGGGTGGACCCGCACACCGATGCCATCGAGGTGCTGCCGTTGGACTCCAGCACCTCGGACACGACCCGGATTGTGTACGGAAACTGGTCCTCGCTGGGAATGAGGCGCTCCAGCGCCCGCTCGGCCAGCGCCCCGTGGCCGATCTCCCGGCGGCCCGGGCTGCGCAGCGGCCGGACCTCGCCCACGGAGAACGGCGGGAAGACGTAGTGGTGCATGTACCGCTTGAACTCCACGATGCCGATGTCATCCAGGCGCTGCTCGTCCTCGCCGGTCCCGAGCGTCACGATGGACAGGACCTGGGTCTGGCCACGCTGGAACAGCCCCGACCCATGCGTGCGCGGCAGCAGGCCCACGGCGCAGGCCAGAGGCCGGATGTCCTCCGGCCGGCGGCCGTCGGGACGACGGCCCTCTTCGAGGATGCGCCGCCGGACCTCGGCCTTCACCACCTCGCCGATGACCTCGCCGATCTGGCCGGCCTGGTCGGGGAACCGCTCCCCGAGCCTCGCGGCCACCTCGGTCTGCACCGCGCGCAGGGCGCCCTCCCGGCCGATCTTCTCGGGGTTGTTCAGCGCCTCTCTCACCAGCGGGAGCGCCGCTTCCCGCACCGCCCCCTCCAGGTCGGGATCGGGTGCGACGAGGGTAACCTCTCGAGGGGGTGCGGCGACCAGCGCCGCCAGGGTACGCTGGGCGGCGACGAGCTTTCTAATTTCGCCATGGGCCAGGTCAATGGCGTCCAGCAGCCGCTCCTCGGGGACCTCATCGGCCCCGGCTTCCACCATCAGGATCGCATCCGCGGTGCCGGCCACGACTAGGTCGAGCTTGCTTGCCTCCTCGAGCTGCCGCAGCGTCGGGTTCACGACCAGTCGGTCATCGACCAGCCCGATGCGCACGGCACCCACGGGCCCGGCGAACGGGATCCCGGATATGGTCAACGCTGCGGAGGCCCCGTTCATGGCCGCAATCCCTGGATCGTGCTCCTGATCCGTGGACAGGACCGTCGCGATCACCTGCACGTCGTTCCGGAACCCTTTGGGGAACAGCGGCCTGATGGGCCGGTCGATCAGGCGGGATGTGAGGATGGCCCGTTCACCCGGTCGGCCCTCTCGCTTGAAGAAACCACCCGGGATCTTCCCGGCGGCGTACATGCGCTCCTCAAAATCGCATGTCAGGGGGAAGAAATCGATGCCTTCGCGCGGGCTCTCAGACATCGTGGCCGTCACCAGGACCACTGTCTCTCCCATCGTGACGGTCACAGCGCCGTGAGCCTGGCGGGCGAGCAGTCCGGTCTCAAAGACCACTCCCTCGCCGCCGACCTCAGCCTCGGCACGGCGAACCTGCGCTGCCAAATCCATGGGGTACCGTCCTTCCTGTGCTGTTGTCGGATGTCCCTGTCCGATTGCGGAGGGTACCGAGTGTGACGGCACGCTACCGGCGCAGCCCCAGCTGGTCTACCAAGCGTCGGTATGCGGCGACATCAGCACGCTCCAGATAGGCGAGCAGCCGCCGCCGCTTCCCCACCATCTTGAGCAACCCGCGTCTCGAGTGGAAATCCTTCTTGTGCTGCTTAAGATGCTCGGAGAGCTGGTTGATGCGCTCGGTCAGCAACGCCACCTGAACCTCTGGGGACCCGGTGTCACCCTCGTGACGCCGGTACTTGCCCAGTACGCTCTGCTTCGCTTCGCCCTTCAACATGATCGGCCTCCTGCGGCGAGCCGCTCCTTCACCGTCACCACAGCGGCCGGGGCGCCGCTGGAGGAGCGAGCGTCCCCGCCGGGGTCACCGCCCATCGTAGCACACCAGCCTGGGGGACACAAACCCGAGTTGACAGTAGTACGACAAAGAAAATGAATTATACACGCATTTCTAATAACTCAGTTCATGCAAGATCATTATTATTTATCAGACTTAGTGTCGTTCTGGTCGTTTGAACATCCTTCGAGAGCTGCGTCCGGAGCGCGTCCACCGAAGGGAACCGCCGCTCATCCCGAAGGCGAGCCACGAACGCCAGCTCAAGGGTCCGGCCGTATAGATTCACGTCCACGTCGAGAAGGTGCGCCTCCACGCACAGGACGGCGGATCCAAACGTTGGCCGCACGCCGACGTTCACCGCAGCACCGAACGTCTGCCCGCCCACCCGGGCGTACGCGGCGTAGACCCCCCGTGCGGGGACCAGTTTGAAGGGCGGCACCCGCAGGTTGGCCGTGGGCACCCCGATCGCTCGGCCCCGCCCCTCACCGGGCACAACTTCTCCGCGCACCGCGTACCAGCGCCCGAGCCACTCGGCCGCCGTGCGCACGTCCCCGGCCCGCAGCCGATCCCGGATCGCGGAGCTGCTGATGATCATGCCGCCGTTCTCCACCGGAGGCACAACGACGGCCTCGACGCCGTGCCGCGCAGCCCACCTCTGCAGACGCTCCGGGGTGCCCTCGCGATTCCGGCCGAACGTGTGCGTAGAGGACGCCACGACGGCACGGGGCGCAACCGTCGCCTCGAGCCAAGCCAGCCACGCGTCAGCATCCATCTGACGGACCGCCCCGTCGAACCCGACGATCACCACCGCGTCCACGCCCGTCGCCTCAAAGAGGGCGATCCGTTCCTCGAGAGTGCTCAACAGGAATGCCTCACTAGGGGGAGCGATGACCATGATCGGGTGGGGTTCAAAGGTGACCGCGACGGCCTGCCCTGCGATGCGTTGTGCCGCCGCCCGCAGCGCGTCGATGACGGCCTGATGCCCGCGGTGCATACCATCGAATGTGCCCAGAGCCAGAGCCGCAGGTCTGGTGGGGTTGGGGAAGGCCTCGAGCCCGCGGACGACGATCATAGTCCTCCCGATCCCCGCAGAACCCTGAACGGTCTCAGGCGTCCGGCCTCGATCCGGCCCAGAGCCAGCAGGCCGCGGCTGTCGCGCAGGCGAATGGGCCCCGAGACCGGCAACCGGGACCAGCCGGGGATTTGGAAGACCGGCAGCGGCCGGCCCTCGAGGATGTGGTGGCGCTGCGCAGCGGTCAATTCCACCGCAGGCAGGTCGGCCAGCGCCTCGTCCATACTGGTCAGCATGGCGGGGAGGCGCCCCTCGGCTGCGGCCGCGCCCAGCTCTTCCAGGGTCACGGCCCCGGCGAGGTCAAAGCGGCCGGACCGGGTGCGGAGGACGAAGGACGCGTGGGCGCCGACGTGCAGGCGGTCGCCGAGGTCGCGAGCCACCGCCCGGATGTAGGTACCCTTGGAACACTCCACGTGCGCCAGGACGACCGGGTGGGGCCCAGGCCGGAAGTCGAGGAGACGGCACTCCGTGATCTGCACGCGGCGGGGCGGTACCTCGACCACCTGGCCGACACGCGCGCGCTGGTACAGGCGCCGGCCACCGGCGTGGATAGCCGAGACCATCGGCGGGACCTGGTCGAACTCGCCCACGAACTCCCCCAGGGTGCGCTCGATGGCCTCGCGATCCAGATGCGACGCGTCCGCCTCGGCGGTCACCCTGCCGTAGGCGTCCCCCGAGTCGGTGGCGACGCCCAGGGTGAACTCGGTTCGGTAGGCCTTCCGCTGATCCGTGAGGAACTCGGCGATCCTGGTTGCGTGACCGAGGCACAACACCAGGACGCCACAGGCCCCGGGATCCAGGGTGCCCGCATGGCCGATCCGCCGCATGCCGACCAACCGGCGGACCTCGTCCACAACGTCGTGCGACGTGAGCCCGGGCGGCTTGAGCACATTGAGAACGCCCGTGAGCAGGGGCGGCTGATCAGGGACTCGGCGCTTCATCGGGTATCGTCCCGTGGATTTCGTGCGCCGCAAGATCCAGGGCTCTCCTCATAACGTCCTCCAGCGTCCCGCGAACGTCCGCCCCCGCAGCGGCCGGGTGCCCGCCGCCGCCGAGGGCCCGGGCCACCCGGTCGGCACGGACCCCGTCGCGAGATCGCAGGGAGACGCGGATCACCCCACCCGCATCTTCCAGGCTCATCGCCAGGCGGACGCCGGCCACAGTCCGCAGCAGCGCCGCGATTCCCGAGGCCTCTTCCAGCCCGGCTCCGGCCGCCTCGCGCATGGCGGGCGTGACCACCGCCACGGCCACCGCTCCGCCGTGGTGCAGGGTGAGCCCGGCCAGCGCGCGGCCCAGCAGCCGCAGCGCCGAGGCCGGCTGCTGCTCGTAGACTTCGCGGACGATTCCGTGCACCGACGCCCCGCGCTCGATCAAGTCCGCAGCCAGCCTGAGTGCATGCGGCGTGGTGTTCGCGTAGCGAAACGCCCCGGTGTCGGTCACGAGGGCGGTCAGCAGGCAGATCGCCATGGTCTGGTCAATGGGAGCGCCCAACTGCGTGATCAAGTCCGCAACCTGCTCTCCCACAGCCGCCGCCGATCGGTCCCAGTCCACCTGGTGAGCGTACGGCTGCAGGTCTGCATGGTGATCGATGGCCACGATCACCCGTGCCCGCCTGACTGCCGCTTCCAGCCGGCCCGTGCGATCCAGCCCACTGCACTCGAGGGTCACCGCCACGTCCGGCGCCCAGTCCGGGGGCAGTTCGGTCACCACCTCGGCCGCCCCGGGCAGGAACCTCAGGCTGGCCGGCACGCCGTCGGCGCTGGCCACCGTCGCCAGGGCGCCCAGCGACTGCAGCGCCCACCGCAGGGCTAGCCCCGCACCCAGGCAGTCCCCGTCCGGACCCACGTGGCAAACGATCAGGGTGTGGGCGCTACTCCGCAGGGTCTTGGCGATGGCTGCCCGGGGGTTCACGGGGCCCGTCCTCTGCGACCTCGCGCATCAGCGCGACCACGCGTGTGCCGCGTTCGATGGACTCGTCCAGGCGAAAGAGAATCTCGGGCACGAACCGGATGGCCAGCCGGCCGCCCAGCCTGGAGCGCACGTGGCCGCGGGCGCGTTCGAGGCCTTCCATGGTGCGCCGCTTCGCCTCCGCATCGCCCAACACGCTGACGAAGATCTTGGCGTGGCGCAGGTCGGCGCTGACCACCACGTCGGTGATCGACGCAAATCCGATCCGGGGGTCTTTCAAGTCTCGCCGGATGATCTCGCTGGCCTCGGCCTTGATGACCTCCGCCAGGCGCTCGGCGCGCGAGGCGCTCATGACAGTCCGCTCCATTCCTAGCGGATCTCGACCTGGAAGTCCATCAGGACCACGTCGTCCTGATGCTCGACGAAGTTGGCGATCTCCGAGAGGATCTCGTGGGCATGGCGCGTGGAGGTGGACACGCAGGCGAATCCCACCGCCGCGCGCCGCCAGGTGTCGTGGTGGTCCACCTCCGCCGCGCTGACGCGAAACCGCTGCTGCGCCCGCTCCACCAGACTCTTGATCAGGCGGCGCTTGTCCTTCAGCCCCTTGGCGCCCGGGAGGCTCAGTTCCGCGCGTGCGACGCCGATGATGATGGACGCTCCTCCGCCAGCGGGTCCGTCGGGCCTACGCGGGCACCTGCTGGACCTCATAGGCCTCAACGATGTCCCGCTCCTTGATATCGTTGAAGCGCTCGAGGCCGATGCCGCACTCGAACCCCTCGGGGACCTCTCGCACATCTTCCTTGAACCGCCGCAGGGAAGCGATGCGCCCTTCGTACACCACAACGCCATCCCGGATCACCCGGGCCAACATGCCGCGCACGATGCGGCCTCCGGTCACGTATGCACCGGCGATGGCCCCGACCCGGGAGATCGTGAACACTTGACGCACCTCGGCCTGCCCGAGCACCACCTCCCGCGTCTTGGGCGCCACGAGCCCGCGCTGCAGCTCCTGGAGGTCCTCCAGGGCCTCGTAGATGATCCGGTGTAGTCGGATGTCCACACGCTCGGCTTCGGCCATCTTGCGCACCGCCGCCTCGGGGCGGACATTGAATCCGACGATGGTCGCGCGGCTGGCCGCGGCCAGCATCACGTCGGACTCGGTAACGTTCCCCACGCCCGCGTGCAGGATGTTGAGCTGGACCTCGGGCGTCGAGAGCCTGGGGATCGCTCCCGTCAGGGCCTCGACCGACCCGTGCGTGTCGGCCTTGACGATCAGCCGCAACTCGCGCACGCCCTCTTCGCCGACGGCCTCGGCACCGGCCGGCCGGGCCGCCGCCTGCTCGGACGCCCGTCGGCGCTCCCGCCGCTCTTCGGCCACGGCACGGGCCATCCGTTCGTCCCGCACGCCCTCCAGCAGATCACCCGCCGCCGGGGTGTCCACCAGGCCCAGGACTTCGACGGGCACTGATGGTGTGGCTGCCTCGATGCGGCGGCCCCGGGCGTCCACCATGGCCCGCACGCGACCGTAGGTCTCGCCCGCGACCACGGCGTCGCCCACGCGCAGGGTGCCCTCCTGCACCAGGACGGTAGCCACCGGACCACGGCCGCGGTCGAGCCGGGCCTCGATGATCGTACCGCGCGCCGGTCGGTCGACCTCGGCACGCAGGTCCTGCAGATCGGCCACCAGCAGGATCATCTCCAGCAGGTGATCGAGCCCGGTCTGCTGCCGGGCGGACACGGGCACCATGATCGTATCGCCGCCCCACTCCTCAGGCACCAGGCCGAGCTCGGCTAGCCCCTGCCTGACGCGATCGGGGTTGGCCTGCGGCAGGTCCATCTTGTTGATGGCTACGACGATGGGTACCCCAGCCGCCCGGGCGTGGTTGATCGCCTCGACGGTCTGAGGCATCACGCCATCGTCGGCCGCCACCACCAGCACCGCGATGTCGGTCACTTGCGCCCCACGGGCGCGCAGCGCCGTGAACGCCTCGTGGCCCGGGGTGTCGATGAAGACGATCTCCCGCCCCCCCGACTCGACCACCGATGCGCCGATGTGCTGGGTGATTCCGCCGAACTCGCCCTCCGCCACCTTGGTCTGCCGGATCGCATCGAGCAGTGAAGTCTTGCCGTGGTCGACGTGTCCCATGACCGTGACGACCGGCGGCCGCACCACCGCCTGTTCGCTGGCCGCCACCGCGAGGCGCTCGATCTTGGACGCGCCTTCGACGGCCACGGCGGGCTGCGGCCTGCGGACCACGGCCCCAAAGGTCTGGGCCACATCGGCGGCGACGTCGGGTTGCACCTGCTGGTTGATCCCGGCCAGGATGCCCCGTTCGAGCAACCGCTTCACCACCTCGCCGCTGGTCACGTGCAGGCGCGACGCCAGCTCTCCGACGGTCACAGCGCCGCTCAGCTCAATCTCACTGGCGACCTGCAGGGGCGAGGTCTCCGCCGGCGCCTCCGGGGCCTCCCGTGCTGGCGGCCGCTTCCGGCGCGGCAAGCGGTGCATCGGCCGCCTCGGTTGAATGCGCGGACGGCTGGGTGGCCGGCCTTCGGGCGCCCGCCGGCGTTCCGGCGGACTCACTTTGGGAACCGGCGGTCGCTCGGGAACGACTGGAACCTCGGGCGCGGCCACGCCGCGGTCTCGCGGCTCCCGCTGCGGTTCCCGATCGCGGCGGGGCGGCCGGACCGGTTCGATCCGCACCGTCTCCGGGGGCTCCACCGCCGGCGGCCACGCCCCTGGCTTCTGAGGTGCCTTCGGGGCCTCCACCGGTGGCGCGGCCGGCCCGACGACAGCTGGCGGCGCCGCGGCGGCCGCCGGGGGTGCTGCGGCTGCGGGCGGCGCGGCGACTGGGAACGGTGCGACGGCAACGGGCGGCGTGGCGGTCGGGGGCGGCGCTGGAGCCTGCGCCGCAGGCCCCAGGGCCATCGGCGGAGCCTCGAGCGGAACCGCGGGCTCGGGCTTCGGTGCCGTCTGCGCCACGGGTGCCTCCGCCGCGGCCGCGGGCGAGGCGACGACGGCGGGCCCAGGCGGTGGGATGACGATCTTGCGTACGCCGAGGATGCGCTCCCCCGTGGGAGTCTTGCTCTCTGGTCGAGCCGGCGCCGGCGGGCCGGGAGGCGGGGCGGGTGCGAGGACCGGCGCCCTCTTGCCCTTGGGCCGCGTCGCGGCCACGTGAGCGCGGACCCGTTCCTCCGCCATCATGGTCAGGCTGCTGCTGTGGCTCTTCACGGGGAGCTTGAGCAATGCCAGGACGTCCAGGACCTCCTTGGCAGTCAGCCCGAGTTCTCTTGCCAGTTCGTACACCCGCATGCCCCGGCCTCCTTAAGTTCTTCCCAGCTGCTGAGCGGCCTGGGCGGTCGCCGCCCGCAGGTCTGTGGCCACAGTGTCCGGCACCGGCATCTGGAGGGCGTGCTCCAGTCGCCGCTCTCGCAACGCCACCTCGGCACACTCCGTGTTCGGGCACACGTAGGCGCCTCGGCCCGCTACTTTCCCGGTGGCGTCCACCTTCAGTTCACCGACGGGTGTGCGGACCACGCGGATCAGCTGGCGCTTCGGCCGCATCTGGCGGCACGCGACGCACTGGCGCTGGGGAACGTGTCGAGCCCTCGGCATGATTGCCTCTCACATCAAACCGGCTGCTCCGGGACGGCGGCCGTCTGGGCGGGCACCTGCTCGTCCTCGGGCAGGTCCACGAAGATCTTCTGAGCTTCGATCTCGCGAATCTGGGATTCGCTCTTGATGTCGATGCGCCAACCGGTCAACTTCGCGGCCAGCCGGGCGTTCTGCCCCTCGCGGCCGATGGCCAGCGAGAGCTGGTGGTCGGGCACGACCACCAGCGCCGTCTTCGTCGCTTCGTTGATCTCCACGCGGACCACCTTGGCCGGCGACAGCGCTGCCCCCACAAACGAGGCAATGTCCGGGCTCCACGCCACGATGTCGATCTTCTCACCACGCAGTTCGTCCACGATGGCCTGCACGCGGGAGCCCTTGGGGCCGACGCAGGCCCCCACAGCGTCCACGTTGCGGTCGCGGGATGCTACGGCGATCTTGCTGCGGGTCCCGGCCTCCCTGGCGATGGCCTTGATCTCCACGATCCCTTCGTAGACCTCGGGCACCTCGATCTCGAACAGCCGTTTCAACAAACCGGGGTGGGTGCGCGAGACCACGATCTGGGGCCCGCGGGTTCCTTGCCGAACCTCCACCACATAGGCTTTCACGCGCTCGCCCTGACGGTACCCCTCCCGGGGAATCTGTTCCGGGGGTGGCAGCACCGCTTCGATGCGGCCCAGGTCGAGGAAGACGTTCTTGCGTTCGATGCGCTGCACGACGCCGGTCACGATGTCGCCTTCGCGGTCGCGGAACTCCTTGTAGACCAGCTCGCGCTCGGCCTCGCGGACGCGCTGCACGATCACCTGCTTGGCGGTCTGGGCGGCGATGCGCCCGAAGTCCTTGGGGGTGACCTCGACCTCCACCATCTCACCCACCTGCGCCGTCGGGTCCCATTCGCGAACCTGCGCCAGCGCGATCTGGGTCGTGGGGTCGTCCACCTCCTCGACAATGGTCCGCACCTGGTAGGCCCGCATCTCCCCGGTCTTCCTGTCCAGTTCGATGCGCATGCTCTGGGCCGTGGCACCGTAGTTCTTCTTGTAGGCTGACACCAAGGCGGCTTCGATGGCGTCGAAGATGATGTCTTTGCTGATGCCGCGCTCTTCCTCGAGTTGATCGAGCGCCCGCAGCAACTCGGCATTCATGATCCGGCGTGCCCTCCTCTGGCGAAGTCCTCGCGAAGATCCTCCATGTCCACCGCCAGCCGCGCGCGGGCAATCCCCTCCAGCGGCAGGCGCACAGTCTGTCCGTCCACGTCCACTGTCACTACCGCGGCCTCCAGCCCCAGGAGCGTGCCCTTCCACCGCCTGCGGCCCTCGATGGGCGCGTAGGTCGTAATCTCCACCTTTCGGCCGCTGAACCGACGGAAATCCCTCTCGGTGAGCAGCGGGCGATCGAGACCGGGCGAGGCAACCTCGAGGGTGTAGGCGTGTGGGATGGGATCGTGAAGGTCCAGCGCGCGACCCAGCTCCTCGGCCACTTCTGCACAGCGATCGACACTGACGCCCACTGCGTCCTCCACGATCACCCGCACGATAGTCCGACGGCCTTCGCCCAACACCTCTATCCCCGCCAGGGCCAGCCCGTGTCTTTCGGCCACCGCCGCTGCCAGCCGTTCCACCACCACCGCCCACGCCGGGCGCCGCATGGCTTGCTGCCCTCCCGCCCCGCCGCCATAAAAAACGAGCGGGCCGATGAACCCACTCGCGTCAAGACACCCGGCGGAGAGCCGGTCGCTTCCAGCAGCGGTTACATGCGAGATGCTATCACAGCGCGCGCAGACAGGCAAGGCCTACGGGTAGAGCCGGTTGAGCAGTCTGGGGAACGGGATGGTTTCGCGGACGTGCTCGACACCGCAGATCCACGCCACGGTCCGTTCGATGCCGACCCCGAATCCGGAGTGGGGCACCGACCCGTATCGGCGCAGGTCCAGGTACCAGCGGTAGGGTTCTGGGGGCAATCCGTGCTCGGCGAGGCGGCGTTGGAGCAGGCCCAAATCGTGGATCCGCTGTCCTCCACCGATGATCTCCCCGTATCCCTCAGGCGCCAGCAGATCGGCCCCCAACACCACATCGGGCCGCTCCGGGTCAGGCTGCATGTAGAAAGCCTTGCACTGGGCTGGATACCGATGCACGAAGACTGGCCGGTCAAAGTCGGTGCTGATCGCGGTCTCCTCGTCTCCACCGAGATCCTCACCCCACGGGACGTGGAGGCCGCGGTCGGCCAACAGCCGCAACGCCTCGTCATACGAGATCCGCGGGAACGGGACCACCACTCGCTCCAGGGGCGCCAGGTCCCGTCCCAGCGTGGCGAGTTCCCGCCGGCACCGTTCAAGGATCCGGACCACGACCCAGGCGATGAAATCCTCGGCCAGCGCCATGTAGTCGTCCAGTTCCATGTAGGCGGCCTCGGGCTCCAGCATCCAGAACTCGGCCAGGTGCCGGCGTGTCTTGCTTTTCTCGGCCCGAAAGGTAGGCCCGAAGCAGTACACGCGACCGAAGGCCATGGCCGCCGCCTCGTTGTACAGTTGCCCGGACTGCGTGAGATAGGCGGGGCCCAGGTCGAAGTACTCGGTCGAGAACAGAGTGGTCGTCCCCTCAGCAGCCGCCGGCGTGAGAATGGGCGCGTCCACGCGGAGGAAGCCATGGCCATCCAGATAGTCGGTCATAGCCCGGATGACCTCGGCCCGGACCCGCATGAGGGCATGCTGCCGGACGCTGCGCAGCCACAGGTGTCGGTGGTCCATCAGAAACTCGATGCCGTGCTCCTTGGGCGTGATGGGATAGGCCTCCGCCTTCGACACCACTCGGAGGGCGCTGACGGAGAGTTCCACGCCGCCGGGCGCGCGGGCGTCCTCACGGACGACCCCGCGCACGATGATGCTGCTCTCCTGCGGCAAGCGGTCTGCAGCCGTGAACACCTCGGGGACCACCTCGGCCTGAGACATGACGGCTTGAACGATTCCCGTGCCGTCTCGAACCAGCAGGAAGTGGATCCTGCCGCTGCTGCGACGGTTGTACAGCCATCCCCGCACCTCCACGTGCCGGCCCACGTGGCGCGGCAGCGACTCGACGTACACCCACACGGGTCCCTCGTTCATCTCAGACACCTGCCCAACAGGAACTCGCCACCACGAATGGAATCACCGACCGGGGCACACGATATGTCTGGCGCTCCGGCGATCCTCCTCATCTTCGACTTCGACAATACGCTGGTCGACTCCCGGATCAACTTCCCCGAGTTGCGCGCCACGCTGACCGACATGCTGGCGCGCGCCGGACCGCTCCCCGCGGCGCGGGAGGCGCTGCTGCGCCTGCCCATCCTGGATCTCGTCGAGTGCGGACGCCAGCGATCGCCGGCACTGGCCGCTGCCATGTGGGCCGCCATCGAGACCTTCGAGGCCGAGGGGCTCAAGGATGCCACGGCGATGCCCCACGCCCACCGAGTCCTGGCCGGACTGGCGGCGCGGGCGTACCGTCTGGCCCTGCTGACGAACAACGCTCGGCCGGCTACCGTCCGGATTCTGGACGCGCTGGACCTCACCCAGCACTTCGACCTGGTCGTGACCCGCGACGATGTGCCGCGTCTCAAACCCGATCCCGTGGGCGTGCGCTACATCATCGACCGTCTGGGCCCGGTACGGACTGCCTTCCTGGTCGGAGACTCGTGGATCGACGGCCTGACCGCCAGGGCCGCTGGCATCCGGTTCGTGGGCTTTGGCCCCCGCCGCGGCGATGCCGAAGCCCGGGGGATCACCGCCTGGGCCTGGGTCGCCGAACTGCCGGAACTGCTGGACCTGGACTGGGAATCGTAGTCAGACGCCCCCTGGGCCCGCCCGGAGTGGAGGCGTGCCAGCCCGACGCGCTACCAGAGGTGAGCGAACTTGGCGGCGAATCGCCGCTCCAATTCCTCGCGATTCAAGTTGTAGACCGGGCAGTCACGTAGCATGCAGACGTGGAGCGCCTGGTTGCAGTACGCCTCCTCTATTTCCCAGCAGGAGTGGTTGACGTAGTACGCCGCGCACACGCCCTTCCGCGGGTGCACACCAGAGGCGTCCGGGGGAATGCCGTAGACCGGCGCCACCTTCGGGACGCCGGTCGCCGGTACCGGCTGGGGCGCTTCTGGCGCAGGCGTTGGCGGTGCGCTCTCTGTGGCCGGCGCCAGCACCGCCTCGGGCTCGGGCACAGGGCGTGGCCTCACCAGCGGTTCACGGACCAGCCTCAGAATGGGCCGGTCATCCCGGTCGGCTGTCGTCTCCTCCGGTCTCGGCTCGGTCGCCGACCCCTCGGTGGACAGTGCCTCCATCTCGCGCGAGGCCACCTCGATCAGGTGCCTAACGCCGCGCCGAAGCTCCTCGCGCCCCCTTGGCATGGGCGATCACCTCTTGGGCAAGACTGCCGTACTCCCGGGCGCCACGAGACTCGGGGTTGGTCACAAACAGGGGTACGCCCTTCATGGACGACTCCACCAGCTTGATGTTGAAGTGGATCGTCGACTGGAACACCTTGTTGGGAAAGAAGTCGTGAATGCCGGCGAGGATCTCCTTGCTGATGGTCGTGCGGGAGTCGTACATGGTGGGGAGCACGCCCAGGATTTCCACGTGATGACCCACTTCCTCGCGCACCATCTTGAGCGTCTTGAGGAGCTGCCGCATGCCCAGCAACGCGTAGTAGTGGGTCTGAATCGGGATAATGATGGAGTCGCAGGCGACCAGGGCGTTCAGGGTAAGCAACCCCAGCGACGGCGGCGTGTCGATCAGGATGAACTCGTACCGGTCCCGGACGGACGCGATGCGCCGCCGCAACGAGTTCTCCCGGCCGATGCGGGCAGCCAGCTCCAGCTCGGCTGCGGCCAGATCGATGGATGCAGGCGCCACCTCCAGCCGTTTCACGTTCGTCGGCCGGATTACCGCGGTCAGCGCCAGGCCCCCCTCGTGGTCGGGGTCCACCAGGACATGATAGATCGTCCGCTCCTGCGTCGCGGGGTCCACGCCCACGCTGATCGTGGCGTTGGCCTGCGGATCCATGTCCACCAGGAGCGTCGGATAGCCCGCCGCTGCCAGGGAGGCACTGAGATTGACCGCAGTCGTGGTCTTGCCGCAGCCTCCCTTTTGATTGACCAGGCCGATGACCAGCGCCTGCGTGTTCAACGCCTGCTCCCATCACAGGACCGAACTGGGAATACGATCATCCGTTCGCCTGCCTGTTCGACCCCATCAAAACAATATCCTCTCGGGGGATTTCCTTCGGCACGGAGAGGGGTAGTGGTTGCATCAGACTGCATACGGCTGGAGGGGGTGGGTGTATGCGGGTCACGGTGAGTGTGATCAAGGCGGATATCGGCAGCGTGGGCGGCCATACGCTCCCGAGCCGCGAGGTACTGGAGTGCGTCCGGGGTCAGGTGATGGACGCCGTGGGCGCGCTGCTCCTGGACGCCCATGTGGGTCACACGGGGACGACATCTGCCTGGTCATGAGTCACACGCACGGGGTCGCCGATCCCCGGGTACACGGGCTCGCCTGGGCCGCATTCAACGCAGGCGCGGACGTCGCCAGGCGGCAGGGGCTGTACGGGCCCGGGCAGGATCTGCTCAAGGATGCGTTCTCAGGTAACGTGCGCGGACTCGGCCCCGGGTCGGCGGAGATCGAGTTCGACGAGCGTCCCAACGAGGCGTTCATGGTGCTGTGCGCCGACAAGACCGAGCCGGGCGCCTTCAACCTGCCCCTGTACCTGACGTTCTCCGACCCCATGTATTCACCAGGCCTGCTGCTCTCGGAACCGCTTCACGATGGGTTTCGGTTCCGCATCATGGACGTAGACCACGACGCCGGCGAGCGAACCATCGTGCTGGACGCTCCCGAGCGGTTGTACGACATCGCAGCCCTGCTCCGTGACACTCATCGGTTCGTGGTGGAAGCCATATGGTCGCGGTGCTTCCCAACGGAGCAGGCCGCCGCGGTCTCCACCAGCCGTCTGCGCAACATCGCCGGCAGGTACGTGGGCAAGGACGATCCGGTGGCCGTGGTGCGGGTGCAGAAGATCTTCGCGGCCACCGAAGAGTTCGGGCCGGCCTTTGCCCTCGGCCAGTTCGTGGCCGGGGACGCGCGCGGCAGCCACCACTTGCCGCTGATGCCGGTCCCCATGAACACGCCGGCGTCGACGTTCTTCTGCTGTCCCATGGTCTCGGCTCTGGGGTTCTCGATGCACGGCGGCCGACTGGCGGCGGTCACCGACCTGTTCGCCGACCCGTTCTGGTCCCACGTGCGGGACCAGGTGGCGGCCAAGGCCATGGAGATGCGCAAGCAGGGGTTCTTCGGCCCGGCCATGCTGCCCATGTCCGAACTCGAGTACGGCGGGATTGTCGCGCGCCTGCGTCGTCTGGAACGGGAGTTCAGTGTGGACGCCCACCACCCGGCCGGGCAAGCTGTCCGAGGCTAGTGGCCGTGGGGGCCCGCTTCGTCCTCCTGGAGGATGACCCGGTTCACGAACCGGACCAACCCGGGCGCCACCCTTGGCAGCAGGGCGCCCACGATCACCATGGCGCCCAGCGCCCACAGGACGATCAGCACAGCCTCTCGCTCAGTCATGCTCCCCTCCGCGCGCGCCGGACACCTTGGGCGCGGGAACCGGTTCTCCGGCCTGCGGAGGCGCTCCTGCCGGGAGGCGCGCGCGTACCCACGCCCGGGCGTCCTGGCGGGTTGCAACCTCGCCCCGCATCCGCGCCTCCTCCACTGACTCCAGGATGCTGGCGAACTGCGGACCCGGCGACAGCCCCAACGCGACCAGGTCCCGCCCTGACAGCAAGGGCCTTGGCAGGCCCAGGGAGCCGACCTGGGCCGCGACGATTTCCGCCGCCCTGACGTACGCCGAGGAGTCACGGCCAGCAGCCAACGCCGCCACACGGTAGACCTCGAGCAGGTCGGCCGGGGCAGCGCGCGCGAAGAGCGCCCGAACCGCCCCGGGCCGCATGGCCGCCAGATCGGCGACTCGGGCGTGCTCGCGCACCAGGGCCGTAATCGCCCGCCGTTCTACGTTGGAGAAGCGCAGACGCCGGCAGACCGCGTCGGCTTGGTCAGGCCGTTCCACGGCGAGCAGGAGAACCGCCATGGCCACCACCGCGCTCGGCCGACGCAGGTGTCCCAGCGCCCTCAGGCTGCGGGCCAGGCGGTCCGTTCCCAGGTCGCCTCCAGGTGACCGCGCCCCCCCACCAGCCGGGACCAGTTCCGGGAGAATCGCACCTAGCAGCCCGGTGTGGGCCAGCAGCCGCAGAGCCTGGGCGCGGCCCGGTGCCACCAGCAGGCGCGCCAGTTCCTCGTGAATGCGCTCCGCGCTGACCGTCCGGACGGTGGCCGAGAGGTCCGTCATGGCTTCCAGCGCTGCGGGATCGATCGCGAACCCCAGTTCCGCACCAAGACGCACGGCCCGAAGCATTCGGAGCCGATCCTCGCCGAAGCGGACGGTCGGGTCGCCCACAGTGCGAATGCACCGTCGGTCGAGATCTTCTCGGCCGCCCACATAGTCAAGGATGGTGTGGGATACGGGGTCGTAGAACAATGCGTTGATGGTGAAGTCGCGGCGCAGCGCGTCCGCCGCGGCATCGGCGGGCTCTACGAACGCCGGGCGACGGCCGTCGAGGTAGGGCCCTTCCCGGCGGAACGTGGCCACTTGAAACTGACGGCCGTCGAGGATCACCGCCACCACACCGAACTCCGCGCCCACCGGCACCGTGCGATCGAACAGGGCTGCCACGGCCTGGGGGGGCGCGGCAGTGACGATGTCCAGATCCGCTGGCGTCCGCCCGAGCAGCAGGTCGCGCACGACCCCGCCGACCAGATACGCCTCCCACCCGTGAGCCTGGAGGCGCTCCGCAATCGCGACCCCGGGCCGCAGGGCCGCAGGCAACCGCTGGAGGAGCGAGCTATCCTTCAGGTTGGTCCTCGACGTGACGCCGGATCTCCCGCGCCTTCTCCTCGACGGTTTCCCGGCCACGCTCGACGATCTCCCGGATACGCGCCGCGCCCTCATCCAACTTGGACCGGCCGCGGGTGGCCAGGTCCTCGGCGGTACCACGAACCTTCTTGACTACGTCGTCAGTACGCTCAAGGGCCCGCTCGCGGAGTTGTTCGGCGGACTCGCCCAGTTGCCGCCGCGTCTCTTCACCGGACCGCGGTGCGTACAGCAGGGCCAGCGCCGTACCCAGCAGGCCCCCCAGAATGAATCCTGCCACGAAATCACCACGGTTGCTCACAACGAGCCACCTCCCCTTCTCTCGACTCTTCCCGCTGGATGATGCCGCCTCCCAGCACGCGATCGCCGTCGTAGAACGCCACGGCCTGTCCGGGTGCGGCGGCGCGCTGCGCCGCGTCGAAGATCACGTCCACTCCCCCCTCGGACCGCAGCTCCAGCCGGGCCGGCACATCGGCGGCCGCGTGCCGCACGCGCACGGTAACCCGCGGCGGCGGCGGTGGGGGCACGATCCAGTTCACCTGTCCGAGACGCACCCGGCTGCGCAGCAGATCGTCTGGGCCGCCTACGACCACCGTGTTGCTCTCGGCGTCGATATCGATCACGTACTGGGGGTGAGCCGACGGCAGGCCCAGCCCGCGGCGCTGGCCGACGGTATAACGGCCGATTCCGGCGTGCAACCCCAGCAGGCGGCCCGAGACGTCGCGAATTGGCCCCGGACGGCCGGCGCCGGGCCGGCGTGCTGCCACCAGATCGCCGTAGTGTCCAGTGGGTACGAAGCAAATCTCTTGGCTGTCTGGCTTGTCGGCAACTGGCAGCTCGAACCGCCGGGCGAGGTCCCGAACCTCCTCCTTGGTGTGGCCACCGATCGGGAAGCGAAGGCGCTCCAGGTGCGTGGGGGTGAGCGCAAACAGGACGTAGGACTGGTCTTTGCGCTCATCGGCGCCCCGTAGCAGCAGCGGCTGCCCGGTCGCCTCGTCACGCCCGATGCGGGCGTAGTGACCCGTTGCCAGCAGGTCACAGTTGAGCGCGTCGGCCCGATCGAGCAGCACGCGAAACTTCACCGCCTGGTTGCAGGCGATGCACGGGTTGGGCGTCCGGCCCCGGGCGTACTCATCGACGAAGTAGTCAATGACCATGCGCTCGAACACCTCGCGCAAGTTCAGGACGTAGTGGCGAATTCCGAGCCGAGCCGCCACGGCCCGGGCATCGTCGATGGCGTTGACCCCACAACACGCCCGGCTGGCCCCGTCGGCAGCCGGTATCCAGGCAGGCCACAGGTTCATCGTCAGCCCCACCACCTGATGCCCCTGCGCCACAAGCAGCGCAGCCGCCACGGCACTATCCACTCCGCCGCTCATGGCCACAGCAATGCGCGCCATCTCGTCGTCACCGTCCCCACGCAGCGCGACGATGGTAGCAACGCCGGACCGCCCCTGTCAAAGACCCGACCGCCGCTGTCATCTCGGTCCATCCTCAGGCACCCGCTCGGCGTCACGGGCCCTTCCCCACCAGGCCTCCAGGCGCCGGCGGACTTCAGCCTCGTGCCCGTGTGTAGTCGGCTCGTAGTAACGTCGGCGCCCGAGGCCCACAGGCCAGTAGTCCTGGAGCACGAAGCCGCCCGGATGGTCGTGGGGGTACTGATAGCCGACGCCATGACCGATCTGGCGCACCTGCGGGTGGCTGGCATCCCGCAGGTGGGCGGGAACCTGGCCGGCCCGCGCGTTCTCCACGTCGCGCATCGCGGCGTCGATGCCCCGGACCACGGCGTTGCTCTTCGGCGCCGACGCGATGTAGATCGCCGCCTCCGCCATGGGGATGCGAGCCTCGGGGAGCCCCACGTACTCCACGGCATGGGCAGCGGCCGTGGCCACCACCAGGGCCAGAGGATCGGCCAGGCCGACGTCCTCGGCGGCATGGACGACCATGCGGCGGGCGATGAAACGCGGGTCCTCGCCGGCAGCGAGCATGCGCGCCAGCCAGTACAGCGCCGCGTCGGGGTCAGAGCCCCGCAGGCTCTTGATGAATGCCGAAATGGTGTCGTAGTGGGCGTCCCCGTCGCGGTCATAAGGCAGCGCCCGTCGCTGGCTCGCGTCCACCACGGCGGCCAGGGTCACGTGGCGCCCGGCTTCATCCTGCGACGCGACCGCCGCGGCGGCTTCCAGCACGTTGAGCGCGACCCGGGCGTCTCCATTGCTGATGCGCACTAGGTGCGCCATGGCGTCGTCGTCCACCCGCACCCGCAGGTCGCCCAGCCCCACCGGGTCACGCAACGCACGGCCGAGGATGGTCCTGATGTCGTCGTCGCTCAACGGCTGCAGTTGCGCCACCCGGGAACGTGACACGAGTGTGGCGTTGACTTCATAGAACGGGTTCTCGGTCGTGGCCCCAATGAGGATGAGAGTACCATCCTCCACGTGGGGCAGGAGCACATCCTGCTGAGCCTTGTTGAATCGGTGGATCTCGTCGATGATGAGCAGGGTACGCTGCTGGTGGAACCGCAGCCGGTCTTTGGCTTCCGAGATGATTCGCTTCAGGTCCGCCACGCCGGCCGTGACCGCGTTGACCTGCTCCACGTACGAGCGGGTCTTGGCGGCGACGATCAGCGCCAGAGAGGTCTTGCCGGTTCCGGGTGGGCCCCACAGGATGAGGCTGTGGACCTGATCGCCATCAATGGCCGCCCGCAGAGCCCTGCCCGGGCCGACCAGGTGCGCCTGGCCCACGAACTCGTCGAGCGTGCGCGGTCGCATGCGCGCCGCCAGGGGCGCACCAGCCCGCACCGGAGCCTGATCAAACAGCGCCATGGGTCTGCTCACCCCTTGTATCGTAGCACGGGGACCGGCGCAGGGGTGCCGCCGCAGCCCTGCGAAGAGAGCGGTGTGACCAGCGCCGCCTTTCGTATCGCCTGCAAGCGGGAGTCCACGGTCATCACCCGCTTCGGCCCCGGGGAGGAAATCTACGCCTTCGACCACGCCGGCCGCCTCTTCACCGCCTGGAGAGGCAACCGCCTCTACCGGAGGGCGCTTGACGGTCGGACCATGGAGAAGCACACGGACCGGACCGGCCGGCACCCGCGCCGGTTCAGACGCTTCCTCGAACCGGCCGAGTGCCGATCGCTCGTCGAGGAGGCGGCGGCGACGGCGCGGGAGGCCCTGGCCGCGCTGTCCCGGTCAGAGGCCGAAGTCATCTGGTCGCTGCCGGGCCCCGAACGGTCCGACCAGGTGCGGCAGCTGGTGACCGCTGCCGGCCGGTTCACGGCCGAGGCGGCCGAGGCGGACCGGAGGCGATTCGAGTCGGTCTACACCCCGGTTGCGATCCTGCCACCCGACCGATACCTGGCGCTCGTGGTGCAGGTCACCGAGGGGTGCCATTGGAACCAGTGCACGTTCTGCTCGTTCTATCGCGACCGGCCTTTCCGCGTCAAGCCCTACGAGGAGTTCGTCAGGCACCTAGAGGACGTCATCGCGTTCTTCGGCAACGGCCTGTCCTTGCGGCGCGGGGTCTTCCTGGGCGATGCGAACGCGCTGCTGCTCCCCACGGAGCTGCTGGTGCCGCGGCTCGACCACCTCAGGGGTAGGCTTCCGGGTCTGGCCGAAGACATCTCGGCGTTTGTGGACGTGTTCACGGGCCACCGACGGCAGAGTACCGATCTTGCTCCCTTGTCCGGCCGCGGGCTGCGACGGATCTATGCGGGACTGGAGAGCGGCGACGACGAACTCCTGGCGTTCCTCAACAAACCGCAGACCGCGGCCGAGTGCGTGGAGCTGGTGCACGTCGCCAAGGCAGCGGGGCTGCGCGTGGGGGTCATTGTGATGGCCGGGATCGGTGGCCGCGCCTATTGGAAGCGCCACGTCACGGCCACGGTGGCGACCATCGCGCAGATGCGGCTCGGGGCCGGCGACCTCGCCTATGTGTCGGCGTTCGAAGCACCGAGCCGGGGCCCGTACGCCGAACGCGCCAGGGCCGCAGGCATCGGGGCCCTGGACCAGACCGAGGTGGCCGATCAGGCTGACGAACTCCTGCGGGCGATCGCCGGCGTGGTGGAACCAGGCGCACGGGTGGCGCCGTACGACATCCAGGAGTTCCTGTACTGACAGCCCGGCGGCACCCCCGACCGCCTATGCTGGCGGGCGGCCGCTGTTGCGGCCGCCCGCCACATCGTTCTCCGCAGTGCCGTGCAGGCCATAGCCCCCGAACCCTACTCTCGTAGGTGGGTGCCTCCCGACCGCTTCGTCCGCCCGCGGATCACGCGCAGACCCCGTACACGGTCGGAGGTGGGCTCCCGGGCATGATGTGTTGGATCGGGACTATCGGCCCGCCTCGCACACCGCAGAGAACCCTCTGCCCACTGCCATGGTACCAGATCGACCCCGCTGCCGCAAACGCCTCCCGCGCCCGCCGTCACCCAGCCGCCTCGCTCGCAACCCTGATGTGGACCTCTTCGAGCACCTCTGGGTCGACCTCGGCAGGCGCGCCGACCAGGAGATCCACGGCGCTGGCCGTCTTGGGAAACGCGATGACCTCGCGGATCGTCGTCTCTCCGGCGAGCACCATGACGAACCGGTCCAGGCCGAGTGCGATGCCGCCGTGAGGTGGCGCACCGTACTGCAGCGCATCCAGCAGGAACCCGAAGCGGGCCTGCGCCTGCTCCGGCGCGATCCCCAACAACCTGAAGACCTGCTCCTGGAGTGGCCGCTCGTGAATCCGTATGCTACCTCCCCCCAGCTCGACACCGTTGAGTACCAGATCATGGGCCTTGGCGCGCACTCGCTGCGGCGAGGTGTCCAGCAGCGGCCGGTCCTCGTCCAGGGGAGCCGTGAACGGGTGGTGCACGGCCACGTAGCGCCGCTCTCCCGGGTCGTACTCCAGGAGCGGGAACTCCACGACCCACAAGAAGCGCAAGGCTCCTTCCCCGGCCCGGAGGCCGTAGCGGTCAGCAACCTCCAGCCGCAGCCGGCCCATGGCCGCCGCCGTGGTCTGCTCGGGCCCGGCCACGAGCAGCACCAGGTCGCCCTCGCGGGCACCCGTGCGGCCGGCAATCACCTCCAGCGCCCCGGACTCGAGCTGCTTGGCCAGGGCGCCCTTCACCGCGCCGGGCTCGAAGGCAAGCGTCGTCAGCCCCTGGGCACCCGCGCCGGTGCAAATCTTGGTCAGCTCGTCGACCTCACGGCGGCTGATCCTGCCTCGGGCGGGCACGCGAAGCGCACGGACGACCCCTCCCTCGGCCACTGCCTCGCGCAACCACGGGGCCCCGGCAGCGGCCGCCACGTCGGTGAGGTCAGTGATCTCGAGGTCGATGCGCAGGTCGGGTTTGTCGGAGCCGTACCGGAGCATCGCATCGGCGTACGAACACCGGGGGAACGGACGCGGCACCGTGGCACCGGTCACGGCCTTGACGACGTCGACCACCATCTCCTCGGTGACCGCCAGCACATCCGCCTGGTCGACGAAGCTCATCTCCACGTCGATCTGCGTGAACTCGGGCTGTCGGTCGGCGCGCAGGTCCTCGTCGCGGAAGCAGCGGGCAATCTGGAAGTAGCGGTCCACCCCGGCCACCATCAGCAGTTGTTTGAACAACTGGGGCGATTGAGGCAGCGCATAGAACTTCCCCGGCTGCAGCCGGCTCGGGACCAGGAAGTCGCGTGCACCCTCGGGGGTGCTGCGGATCAACATGGGCGTCTCGACCTCGATGAACCCCAGGCGGTCCAACGACGCGCGCACGGCCATGCTCGCCCTGTGCCGCAGGGCCAGGTTGCGTACCATGCGCCGTCGGCGCAAATCGAGGAACCGGTACTTCAACCTCAGCGCTTCGTCGACCTCGGCGTCGTCGCCCGGGGAGAACGGCGGCGGAAGCGACGGCGAGAGGACCACCAGCTCCTGCGCACGCACCTCGATCTCTCCCGTGGCCAGCCGGGGATTGGCGGTGCCCTCGGGCCGGCGCTGGACCACCCCCGAGACAGCCACGACGTACTCTGCCCGCACGGCCTCGGCAGTGGCCGCGGCCTGCGCCGCGCCGGGCTCGGCGGGATTGATCACCACCTGGACGACGCCCTCGCGATCGCGCAGATCGAGGAAGATCAGGCCGCCCAGGTCCCGCCGGCGCTGCACCCAGCCGGCCAGCCGGACACGCTGCCCGATGTGCTGGGGCCGCAGCGCGCCGCACTCGTGAGAACGGTACGCCGTCATCGGCCCTCACCTCCGCGCCAGCCCAGCTCGGGTACCACCCGGCCCAGCCGGGCAGTGAGGACCCGGGCGAGCTCGGTCCTCGGCACAGCCACCTGCGCGCCGGTCTTCATCTCTCGCACGGTGACCGTGCCAGCGGCCAGCTCGTGGTCGCCCAGTACCAGGGCGAGTCGTGCGCCGATCCGGTCGGCGTGCTTGAACTGCGCTCGCGCGTCGCGCCTCAGCAGATCGCCTTCGGCGCGCACGCCGGCCTGACGCAGGGCGTCCAGCAGCACCACACCCTCACCCCGCACGCCCTCGCCGACGATCACCACCATGACCTCCACCGGCCGACCGCCCTGGGGCAGCAGCCCTTCGCCCTCGGCGACCAGCAACAGGCGGTCGAGGCCAAACCCAAAGCCCACCCCAGGCGTGGGCGGGCCGCCCAACTGCTCGGCCAGCCCGTCGTATCGGCCACCGCCAAACATGGCATTCTGGGCACCGAGCCGACCGGAGAAGACCTCAACCGCGGTCCGCGTATAGTAGTCGAGGCCGCGCACGATGAACGGGTCGATCACGTAGCGCACGCCCAGCAGGTCGAAGTACTGCTTCACCCCTTCGAAGTGCGCGGCGCACGGCTCACACAGGTACTGGATGCTGGGCGGCGCGTCCCGCGCGATCCGGTGGCAGGCCTCCCTCTTGCAGTCCAGCACCCGCAGCGGGTTGCGCTCCAGGCGTCGGCGGCAGTCGTCGCAGAGCTGGTCGGCGTGCGGTCGGAAGTAGTGCCGCAGGGCGGCCAGATAGCGTGGGCGGCAAGCGGCATCGCCCACGCTGTTGAGGTGGACCTCCACTTCGGTCAGTCCCATGGCCTGCATGAGCCGGATGGGCAGGACCAGCACTTCGGCGTCGGCCGCGGGGTCCGGACTGCCAATGATCTCGGCGCCGAACTGGGTGTGCTGCCGGTAGCGGCCCTTCTGCGGCCGGTCGTACCGGAACATGGGCGCGATGTAGTAGAACTTGACGGGCTGGGGGTGCTGACGCAAGCCGTGTTCCAGGTAGGCCCGCATGACTGCCGCCGTGCCCTCTGGGCGCAGGCTGAGCGAACGCCCACCGCGATCGGCAAAGGTGTACATCTCCTTCTCGACCATGTCGGTAGCCTCGCCCACCGTGCGCTGGAACACCTCGGTGTGCTCCACCACCGGTGTGCGGATCTCCTGGAAGGCGTATCGGGCGGCGAGATCGTGAATCCTTGCCTCCAGCTCTCGCCAGCGTTCCACCTCGCCGGGCAGGATGTCGCGCATGCCCCGCGGTGCCTGGATCGTTGCCATGCCGCTCCTCCTCGCCACCCGGGAAAAGAACAACGCCCTCGTCCTCAGGGACGAGAGCGCTGGTGTCTCCCGCGGTGCCACCCTGGTTCCCGACCGGCCACCGCCGCGTCGGACCCTCGGCGCGATCACGGGCGCACCCGGGCGGGCACGCCTGCATCCGTACCCGCCGCCGGCTCAGGGGTGTCACTCGGACCCGGGAGCCTGAAGACGCTTGCAGCGACCCGCGCCCTCTCTCTGATAGGACCGGGGCCACCCTTCCCCGTCGTTGCCGGCCCGTAGTGGCGGCGAACTTGTCGTCTGATTCTAGCCAGCTCCACGCAAGCCTGTCAAACTGCGGCCAGGAGGCGCCTGCCCCGGAGGCGAACTAGCACAGCGATCCCACTGCCGGGGAGGCGCTGGCTGGCGTGCAGGCGATCATACTGGCCGGAGGTAGGGGCGAGCGGCTGCGGCCATTTACCGAGGATCGGCCCAAACCCATGGTGCAGATTCTCGGCGTGCCGATCCTGGCCTATCAGCTCCACTGGCTGCAGACCCAGGGCGTTACCGACATCGTCATGGCGTGCGGGTACCGGCACGAAGTCATCCAGAACTACTTCGGGCACGGAGAGAAATGGGGGCTGTCCATTCAGTACTCCGTCGAGCACGAACCGCTCGGGCGCGGCGGCGCCATCCGTCGGGCCTACGGAATGCTGCCCGGCTCCCCCGACCTGGTGCTGGCCACCAACGGGGACATCATTACCAACCTGCGTCTGCCGCCCCTCCTCGCCCACCATCGGGAGCAGGGGCACCTGGCCACGGTGGTCCTGACCCCCTATGTGAGCGCCTACGGTCTGGTCGAGGTCAGCGACGATGACCGCGTGATCGCGTTCCACGAGAAGCCCACGCTGCCGTACTGGGTCAACGCCGGCATCTACGTGCTCTCCCGGGACGCGGTGGTCATGTTCCCGGAGGTGGGTGATCACGAGACGACGGCCTTCCCCAAACTGGCCGAACAGCGCCGGCTGGGCGCCTTCAAGTCGCGGGACTACTGGCGCTCGGTCGATACGGTCAAGGATCTGAACGAGGTCAGCCAGGAGCTGGAGCGGCGTCTGCTCACGTCGTTCCTGACGTAGCCAGCTCCCCGGGCACCGAGTTCAGCATCACGAGCACCGGACGGCCCCGCGTGACCTCAAAGACGCTCAGGGATCCCGGCGAGATCTCCATCCGGCGCATGGCGTCCCATGGCAGCTCCAACAGCCGGCAGACGAGAGCCAGCAGGGGATCCTGATGCGAGACTAGCAGCGTGGTCCCGCCAGCCGTGAGGTACTCCACCGCGGCGGCGGCCATGCGAGCGCCGATGGCCTCAACAGGCTCCATGCCGGGCACGCGGGCCCGGTCCGGGGCCGTCCGCCACGCGTGCCACTGCTCAGGATACCGGATCATAATCTCGGAAACCGCCACCCCCTCCCAGATACCCATGGCGGTCTCGGTCAGCCGCGCATCGGTGGTGACGTCCATCCCCAGGGCGCTGGCGATGATGGCTGCGGTCTGTGCGGCACGCTCGAGGGGACTGGTCACGATCCGGTCGGGCGGATCGGAGGCCAGCCGCCGGGCCAGCGCCCGAGCCTCCGCCTGTCCCCTCGGGCTCAGGTGTACCCCTGGAAGGCGGCCCGCCAGCCGGTTGATGGGCGGACTCAACCAGGCATGGTGCCCGTGCCTGACCAGGAGGAGGCGCGCGCCCTCACGCATCGCTGTCGAGGATCAGCGTCACCGGACCGTCGTTGAGTATCTCCACCAGCATAGTCGCCCGAAACCGCCCTGTCGCCACGTGCAGCCCGTAATGGCGCAGCGCCGCCACGAAGTGGTCGCACAACGGCTCGGCCTGCTCCGGCGGCGCGGCGTGCACGAATGACGGCCGTCGGCCGCGGCTCGTGTCCCCGTAGAGGGTGAACTGGGAGACAACGAGGACGGACCCGCCCACGTCGAGCACCGACCGGTTCAACTTGCCCTGCTCGTCGCCGAAGATGCGCAGGTGGGCCACCTTGTGCGCCAGGGCCGAGGCCTCACCCGGCCCGTCTGCGGTCGAGATGCCCACCAGGACACACAGGCCGGATCCTATGGCGGCCACGGTCTGGTCAGCGATGCGCACCGCTGCGCGCTGCACCCGCTGCACAACGGCACGCATCGGTCAGGGTGACGGTGCGGCCACAGCCAGCACCTCAGCGAGGGCCTCGGCAACCAGGCCGTTGTCCTCCAGGGTGTTGTAGAAGTACGGCGACAGACGCACAATTCCCGGGCGGGAGTCTACGATGATGCCCCGGCGACGCAACCCCCCTACCACCGACGGTGGGTCGGGCACCGGCACGGTGACGATCCCCGCGTGCTCCTCCAGATCGTTCGGAACCCTCGGCCTCAATCCGGCGGACCGCAGCCGGTCGACCAGGTCTCCAACCAGCTGGAGCTGGCGCGTGCGCAACCGCGAGACGCCGATCTCCAGCACGATGTCCAGGCCCGCGGCAGCCGCGTAGACGGCCGCCACCGATGGCGTCCCGCCCTCGAAGCGCCTGGCATCCGAGGCCGGTTCGAAGCGGTCTGGCACGAACGCAAACTGGCTCTTGTGTGCGAACCAGCCCACGTCGTTGGGGTGAAGTCGGTCGTGCAGGCCGCGGCGTACGTACAGGAAGGCAACCCCTGGGCCCCCCAGCAGCCACTTGAGCCCCCCGCTCACCAGGAAGTCCACGCCGGCAGCGTGCACGTCGGTCGGAAGCTGCCCGGTCGCCTGGTAGGCATCGATGAGGCAGAGCGCGCCGGCTTGGTGGGCAATTTCGGCTACGCGCTCCACCTGCTGCACGTAGCCGCTCTGGAAGTACACGTGCGAGGCCACGACCAGCTCGGTCCGCTGATCGGTGGCCCGGGCGTACTCATCGACGGACACCGTCAGGCCGTCCTGGCCGCTCAGAAGAACCGGCCTGACGCCCGCGTCCTGCTTGGCCAGCCACTGGTACACGGTGGTGGGGAAGTCCAGCGTGCTGATCACCACCCCGGGACGCTCTCGGTAAGCGAACGCGCTGGCCACCGCGGTGAGCGCCGCCGTGACGGACGGGAACAGCGCGATCTCGTCGGAGTCGGCACCAATGACCCGCGCGCACCTCTCCCGCAGCCCGCTCAACGTCTGCCACCAGGGGCCGTACCAGGCCGACGCCCCTTCGCGGTGCCACAGCGCCAAGAACTCGAGCACCGCCCGCTCCACGCGGACAGAGAGCGCGCCCAGCGAGCAGGTGTTGAAGTACAGGCAGCGTTCGAAGATGGGGAACTCGGCTCGATAGGCCTCCAGCGGGCCCGGCACCGGGCCAGGCTGACCGCTCACGCCCGCAGCGCAGGCGCCAGCGCCCGCAGCCGGCGCCGGACCTCGTCAAGGGTCTCCGGCTTCTTTGGAAAGGCAAACCGGACCAGCGACCGGCCTGCCCCGGCATCTCGGTAGAAACTGCTGCCGGGCACGCCTGCCACCCCCACACGCTCGATCATCCGGCTGGTGAAGGTGACGTCATCGTCCCGGGCCAGACCGCTGAAGTCGGCCATGATGTAGTAGGCGCCCTGAGGCACCGCACAGCGGAAGCCGGCTTCTGTCAGGATCTCCAGCATTTGGTCCCGCTTGGCCTGGTAGATGCGACTCAGGTCGCGGTAGTACTGGCGTGGGAACGCCAGCGCTCTGGCTCCGGCCTCCTGCAACGGCGCCGCGGCGCCCACCGTCAGGAAATCATGCGCTCGCCGCACGCCATCGGAGATGGCTTCGTTGGCGGTGATGACCCATCCCACCCGCCACCCGGTCACGCTGTAGGTCTTGGACATGCTGTTGATGGTGATGGTGCGGCGGGCCATGCCCGGCAGCGACGCCAGGCTGATATGCGCGGCGCCATCATAGAGGATGTGCTCGTAGACCTCGTCCGTGATGGCCAGCACATCCCGCTCCTGGCAGAGCCCCGCGATCAGGTCGAGTTCAGATCGGGTGAAGACCTTGCCGGTGGGATTGTGGGGCGTGTTCACAACGATGGCGCGGGTCCTGGGACCGAACGCCTCCCGCAGTTCGTCCCCGTCGAACGGCATCCCGGCGTGGCTCAGATCCAGGCGGACGTATCTGAGCCGAGCGCCGGACAGCAGGGCATCTGGCCCGTAGTTCTCGTAGAACGGCTCGAACACCACCACCTCATCGCCCGGGTTGAGCACCGCGAGCATGGTGGCCATCATGGCCTCCGTCGCCCCACAGGTCACGGTGATGTGGCGTTCGGGATCCACGTCCAACCCGTTGCTCCATGCCACCTTGAGGGCGATGGCTTGGCGCAGCCGCGGCGACCCCCACGTGATCGCGTACTGGTTCCAGCCTCCCCGCAGGGCCTCAACGGCGGCCTCGAGGAGCTCGGCGGGGGGGTCGAAGTCGGGGAAGCCCTGGGCCAGATTGATGGCGCCGTGCTCGTGGCTCAACCGGGTCATCTCACGGATGACCGACTCCGTGAACAGGTCAACGCGACCCGCCGTCGTTCGCTGCACGCCCAGCCTCCTCGTCAGGCCCTCGGGTCACGTAGGGACGACCCGCGCGACACTGAACACCTCGGGGACCTTCTCGACTTTCTGGATGACCGCATGGAGCTGCCCCACGTTGCGGATATCCAACACCAGGTTCGTGATGACCACCTTGTCCTTCCGGACGCGGGCATTGACCGAGAGCGCGTTGGTCTTCGTCTCCGCCACAGCCGCCATGATGTCCTTCAGCAACCCGACCCGGTCAAAGGCCTCCACTTCAATCTCGACCTGGTAGGCGCCCTCTGCCGCCGTCTCCCAGTCCACCTCGAGGAACCGTTCGGGATGTGATCGGAGGAAGGTGATGTTGGGGCAGTCTAGGCGGTGCACGGTCACGCCGCGCCCTCGGGTGATGTATCCGACGATGCGGTCGCCTGGCAGAGGCGTGCAGCAGCGCGCGAAGTTGATGAGCACGTTGTCCACGCCCCGTACGCGCACCCCCGCCGCCCGCGCCGGCACCGAGGGCGCGCTGGGCAGCGCAGGCTCCACGACCGCCGCCTGGCCCTGACCGCGGAGCGCTTGGGCCACCTGGAGGAGCGAGAGGTCGCCGTTGCCCACGGCCGCCAGCAGCTCCTCCTCCGAAGGCATGCCAAATTGCCCCGCGATCTCTTCGAGCCGCTCGGGCTTCATCGCCGCGGCCACCGCGCCCGTACGCCGCAGCTCCCGCTCCAGCATCTCCCGGCCGCGGGCGACGTTCTCCTGATGGCGCTCGTGCTTGAACCACTGCCTGATCTTGGCCCGGGCGTTGCTTGTGGCCACGAACGCGAGCCAGTCGCGGCTGGGCCCGGGGCTAGTCTTGCTGGTGACGATCTCGACGATGTCGCCCGTGTGCAACTTCTGGGATAGCGGGACCAGCCGTCCGTTGACCCTGGCTCCCACGCAGTGGTGACCCACGTCAGTGTGGATGCGGTACGCGAAGTCTACGGGCGTGGCTCCTGCCGGCAGGTCGACCACATCGCCCTTGGGGGTGAAGACGAAGACCTCGTTCTGGAACAGGTCGAGACGGACCGACTGGACGAACTCGCGGGCATCGGCCAGGTCCTTCTGCCACTCGAGCAACTGTCGGAGCCAGGCCAGCTTCTGATCCGCGGCCGCCACCACCGCCTTTCCCTGCTTGTACTTCCAGTGCGCCGCGATGCCCCGCTCGGCTTCCTCATGCATCTGATGGGTGCGGATCTGGATCTCCAGCGGTTCCCCCTCATGGAGAACCGCCGTGTGCAGGGATTGATAGCCGCTGGTCTTGGGGTTGGCGATGTAGTCGTCGAACTCACCGGGAATCGGCTTCCAAACCGCATGCACGACGCCCAGGGCAGCATAGCAGTCCCTGACGTCGTCGAGCAGGACCCGGACCCCCAGTCGGTCGTAGATGCGAGCGACGGGTTGGCCGGCGTACTTCGGCCGCTGCATCTTCCGCCAGATGCTGTAGATGTGCTTGGGGCGCCCGGTGATGTTCCGGGGGTCCACCTTGATCCCGGCGCGGGTGAGCTCCCGGTGGAGGACCGCGCAGACCCGGTCCACGATCTCCTGGCGGGTGCTCTCGGCCTGCGCCAGCTCCCGTGTCAGGTTGAGATAGGTCTCGGGTTGCAGCTCTCGAAAGGCCAGGTCTTCGAGTTCCTTCTGGATGCTGCCGATCCCGAGACGTTCGGCCAGCGGCGCGTAGATATCGAGGGTCTCCTGCGAGGTGCGCTGGCGCTTCCACTCAGGCAGCGGGGCGATCGTCCGCATGTTGTGCAGGCGGTCGGCCAGCTTGATGAGCACGATGCGGATGTCGTTAGCCATGGCCAGGAACATCTTGCGCAGGTTCTCGGCCTGTCGCTGCTCCCGGCTCTGCCATTCGATTCTTCCCAACTTGGTGACGCCGTCCACGAGCGTGGCGATCTCTGCGCCGAAACGCTCCAGCAGTTCCGCCGGTTCGACCCCGGTGTCTTCCAGCACGTCGTGCAGCAGCGCCGCGGCCACCGTGATGGGATCCAGGTGGAGGTCCGCCAGGATCCTGGCGACCGCCACCGGATGGGCAATGTACGGATCGCCGGAGGCGCGCATCTGCCCCTCGTGTGCGCGGGCTGCGGCCAGGTACGCCTCGCGGACGATGTCCAGGTCGGCCTTGGGGAAGTGCTGACGCAGCGTGGCAACCAAGCCCTGGACCTCGGAGGGCAGGTCCTGGAAGCTACTCTGCTGTCGTCGCAGATCCAGCCACTTCACAACCGCGGTCGCCTCGCCGTTTTCCTGCAAGACTTCGGTGTCACGGGTGCGGGCCCTGCTGCGCTAGGGACGCGCCAGATCCGCCAGGATCGTGGAGGCGGGGCCGCTCGCCCACGCCCTCAGGTCCGCCAGCGCCGCGCCTTCGCGTACGCCCTCGCGGTAGCGCAACGACCGGTCCAGATCCATGCGCACCGAGGGCGGGACCAGGGTGTAGCGTACCGAGGAGCCGACGGTGTCCTGTGCGGACGCGATACCCGCCTCCACAAAGATCTCCAGCGCCGCCGCGTGCATCTCGGCGTCGGGCCCGCCAGTGCCGTCCAATGGCGATCCCTCCGGTGGCCACAGGAAGGCTCCACCCCTGGCTTGCTCCCTGAAGTGATGGTAGCACTGCACCAGGGCCTCTCTGGAGGGGAACCGCCTCCGGACTGCGCGGGCCAGCGCCTCCAGGTCCCGGGCCGCGTAGTGCAGGTCGATCACCGTCGGCTGCCCGCCCACCCTGGCCGCGCCCAAACTCTCGGCGGCCAGCAGCCGCGTAGGGGGCAGGCCGGCCGCGATCACCCGGGATACGTCGGACGGGACGGCTGGCGCCGCCAGGAGTGACCCCGCGACCAGCGCACGGAGGCGACCGGCGGCGAACAGGTCCTCCAGGACCCTGCGCAGCGCCGGCGGCAGGCCGTGGTGGTAGTAGGCGACGAGGCCGGTGGGAGCAGGCAGGGCATCCCGGAGCCTGCTGGCCAGAGCGACGCTCGATACGGGGTCAGAGGCGATGACCAGCGCCCGCTCGGTCGGCCCCAGAACTACATTCCTGCCCTCTCCGTCGGCCGTGCTCCGGTGGTCTACGACGCGCAGGTTGGTCCGGGGTTCGAGACGCGCCCGCAATGGCGCGACCTCTGAGGCCCCCAAGGCGGCAAATAACCGGTCGACCGAAGCCGGGCCAACGGCGGCTCTGATGCGATCACCAAAGAGTTCACGCAGGGCGCGCAGCTCGTGGGCGGGCGCCACATCATCCGCGATCACCACGACCGCGCGCGCCTCGGGTTTGTGATGGCCCGTCCAGGCCGCTGAAGCCAGGAGGACATCCACCGCGCCCTCGTCCAGCCACTGGGCCAGCTCGCCGCGGCGCCGCGCCGGAAGAGCCCCATGGGCGGCCAGGAGGCGCAGCCCGGCTCCGCGCATCCACGGATCGAGGGCAGCCCACCACATATCGACCTCGCTGGCACGGGGTAGCACCAGGAGGATGGGGCCACCATCCCGGGCGAACAAGACGGCGCCGATCACCGCCGCCAGCGCGGCAAGCCCCCACCCTGCTCCAATGGGCACCGCTGCCCGCTTGCCATCTGCGAGCACGCCCAGGACCTCCCGGTGGAACGCCGCTAGCGCCCGTCCGCGCATCAGGCGTGCCTCGGCCCACTCGAGGAACCCGGGGCCGCGCGGCGGGCGAGCGGCCGGGTCTTCGGCCCCGGGTTCGCCCGACCAGGGTGTCTGCCGCTCAATGTAGATGTTCAGGCCCCAGGCGCGATCACCGCCGCCGGTCACCGCCGTGGCCGTCGCCGCGTACCGCGCTCCGGCGTCCATGGAGGGCGCGAGTCGCCCCGCAAGCGACGCGCGCAGGAAACCGAGCTGGCGGCCGTCCCCCAGGCACACCTTGACCGCATGGGGATCGCGGGGATTCCTGGGGTCACGGACGAGGCGAAGGCGTTCACCCTCCCGTACCTCAGCGACCAGGGCCTGCCGGCCCTCGAAGGTGACCCCGACGACTTTGGTATGGAAGGCCGCGGCATGCTCGATGCCGACGCTGGGGTCACCGAGATAGTCGCCTGCCCGCTCGAACAGCCGGGCCAGCACCTGGTTGGTGTCGGACGCAATGGTCGCCGCATCCACGTCCGGGGTCCACAAGTGCTCGACGACCAGCTCCACCGAGGGCTCCTCGCGCCAGCGGTCGAGCTCGACCCTGTACGCCAGATCGAGGCGGGACTGGCTGAAAGCCAGCAGTTCGACCCGGTCGCCGAGTCGAAAGCCGATGGCATCGGCGGTGCGGACGCCGTCGGTCACGATCAGCCGTAGGTGCGCACCGCCGCCCACGGTCCGCGTCCCTGCCGCCCGGAGTCCGCGGCTGAGGAACACCGGGGCGGAATTGCCCACACCAAAGGGCGCGAGCCGCTCCAGCTCGACGGCCAGCGCGCCGGTCAGCTCGCTCAGTCCGATTTCCGCGTCCACCTCTGCCACCGGCCGCAAATCGTCCGCCGAAAGCCGGGAAGCCACCACACCCACAAACGCCTCCCTGAAGCGCGGCACTGCGTCGGCACGAAGGGTCAATCCCGCTGCCATGGCGTGCCCGCCGTAGGCCAGCAGGAACTGCGAGGCGCGCGACAGGGCGTCAACCACGTGCAGGGGCGGGATGCTCCGAGCCGAGCCCTTGCCGATGCCGTCGTGGAGCGCCACCAGCACGGTTGGTCGGTGATAGCGCTCGACGATCTGTGAGGCTACAATCCCCACCACACCCGGGTGCCAGCCCTCGCGCGCCAACACCAATGCGGGCTGGTCCGCCAGTCCGGCGGCCTCGATCTCGTCCACCACCTCGGCGAAGACGCGCTCGCAGAGCGCGCGCCGCTCCCTGTTGAGCCGGTCCAGCGAGCCGGCGATGCGCCGCGCTTCCTGAGGATCATCCGTGAGAAGCAACTGTACCGCGTCCGCGGCGTGGGCCAGACGGCCCGCGGCGTTGAGCCTGGGGGCCAGTGCATGCGACAGATCCCGTGCACACAGCGGCGGCTGGACCCCGGCGATGTCCATCAGAGCCCGCAGTCCCGGGATCGCCGTGTGGCCTGCTTGGTGGAGACCCTGCGCAACGATCGTTCGGTTGTCGCCGCGAAGGGGAACCGCGTCCGCCACCGTGCCCAGGGCTGCCAGCGCCAAGAGCTCATCGTCGCCGAAGTCGCCGCTCAGGCGATCGCAGAGGCCGCGCACCGCCAGATAGGCCAGCCCCGCGGCAGCGAACTCCGTGGCAGCACCACTCAGCGCAGGGTTCACCAGCGCCACTGCCCGCGGGAGGGCACCGACAGCCAGGTGATGGTCGAGGACGATCAGATCGCACCCGGCGGCGGCCGCACCCTCGGCGGCCGCCGCCGCGCTGGTGCCGCAGTCCAAGGCCACGATCACCCGGGCGCCAGCCGCTGCGAGCCTCGCCACTGCCGCCGTGTGCAGGCCGTAACCCTCGCCGCGCCGGTCCGGGATGTAGAAGTCCACGGCCGCGCCCGCGGCACGCAGGCCGCGCACCAGCACGGCCGTGGCGGTCACGCCGTCGGCGTCGTAGTCACCGTAGACGACGATCCGGGCGCCGTCGCGCACGGCCTGCGCCAGGCGTTCCACCGCGCCATCCATCCCGTCCAGCGCAAAGGGCGATGGGCGTCCGGCGCTGCCCGCGTCCAGGAACGTCCTCGCCGCCTGGGGGGTCTCTAGACCCCGGTTGATGAGCACCTGCGCGGTGATGGGGTTCACCCCCAGCGCCGCCGCCAGGCGGCGTTGCTGATCGGGACGGTGGGGGTGAAGGCGCCAGCGGGCTTCAACCGGCCCGCCCATGGTCAGGTCTTCTGGTCCGGCCGGGCCGCCGACAGTTCGTGGACCCTCGCCTCGAGCTCTCGGATGCGGGCCTGGAGCTGGTGGAGGCGCGCGCGTTGACTGCGCTGTCCGACGGCGTTGCCCACGAACACGAGAAGGCCACCCAACACCGCTGCACCGATCACCGCCAGGGCCACGGTGGTCTGGTACTGCCAGACGAGGAAACGCAAGAGCACCGTGCCCGGATTGGCCAGGGCAAACAATACCACCACGACCAGCAACACGAGGCCAAACAGGGTGAACGCCGACATGACCGCCTACCGCCGCTTTGATTTACGCCGCCGCTGGTTGCCCCCGGCCGCTCGTGCGCCGGCCCCGACGGAACCGCCCGGCACCCGCACGGGCGACGGCTCGGGCACCACCCGGGCAGCCGCAACCGATTCGGCCGCGCCGGCGCGGCGTGCGCGACGATCGGCCCACAGGTGCCAGTCCACCAGCAGGGCACTGGCATTGAAGACCGATGAGTAGGTCCCTGTGGCGATGCCCATCATCAGTCCGAAAGCGAAGTCCCGAATGGTGCTTCCGCCGAAGAAGTACACCGCCGCGATGGCGAGGATGGTGGTCAGCGACGTGTTGATGGACCGCACCAGGGCCTCGAGCAGGCTGCGGTTGACCAGCCGGTCGAAGGTCTCTCGGGTGCGCATGGCCAGGTTCTCGCGGATCCTGTCGAACACCACGATGGTGTCATTGATCGAGTAACCGACCACCGTGAGCAGCACGGCCACGAACGAGCTGTTCACTTCCTTCCGGGTCATGGCAAAGACCCCAACCACGACCAAGATGTCGTGGAGCAGGGCGGCGTCGGCCGTCAGCGCGTACCGGATGGAACGGAACCGAAACGAGATGTAGACGACCTGGAGCAGCAAGCCAACGATGACGGCGGCAATGGCGATGTTGCGCAGTTCCTGACCGATCTTGGGGCCGACCTCGTCCTCGCGCAGGACCGTGATGCGACCGAACCGCTGCTTGAACTCCTCGATCAGTCCCCGCTTCTGTTCGGCGTCCAGCGGCCTGGTTCGAACCAGCACTTCCTGACCGCTCTTCTGGATGATACTCTCGCCGGTGGCGAAGCGGTCCACCACCGGCCGCACGTCGGCCACCTCAAATGGGCGCTCCAGGCGCAACTGGAAGTAGTTGCCGCCGGTGAAGTCCACGCCCCAGTTGAGCGCGCCTCTCCCGGTCCGCATGTTGTACGTCAGCGCGACGACTCCAGGGATGATGATCAACATTGAGAGTGTGTAGCCGATCCAGCGCTTCCCAATGATGTCCCAGACCCTGGGTGTCATGACTTGATCCCCCGAGCCATCCGGGACACGTACGCTCCCAGGCCCGTCGCCGCCGCACCGTCCACCAGCACCCGGGTGACGACAATGGCGCTGAACATGCTGACCAGCACGCCAATGGTCAGCGTCACGGCGAACCCTCTGATCGGCCCGCTGCCCAGCAGGAAGAGAACCGCGGCGGCGATGATGGTCGTGACGTTGGAATCCACGATGGTGGTCATCGCCCGATGCCACCCGGCGCTGATGGCCGCCCGCAGTGTCTTGCCCGCCCGGAGCTCTTCCTTCATCTTCTCGAAGATGATGACGTTGGCGTCCACGGCCATACCCACCGAGAGAACGACGCCTGCAATCCCGGGCAGGGTCAGAGTGGCATTCAATCCGCTGAGGGCAGCCAGCACCAGGAGCACGTAGAGCGCCAGGGCCACGTCCGCCAGGAACCCCGGCAGGCCGTAGTAGAGCAGCATGAAGAGGACCACCCCGGAAGCCGCGATCCAGGCCGCGCGCAGACTGGCGTCAATGGAGTCGCGGCCGAGCTGCGGCCCCACCGTCCGGTTCTCCACGACCTGCACTGGAATGGGTAACGCGCCGCCCCGCAGGAGCACAGCCAGATCCCGCGCTTCGTCGATGGTGCGAAAGCCACCGCTGATCTGCCCTGAGCCGCCGGTGATCCGATCGCGGATGACCGGGGACGAGATGACCTCGTTGTCGAGGACGATGGTGAGGTACCTGCCGACGTTGGCACCGGTGTGGTCCTCAAACTTCTTCGCCGCCCGGCCCCTAAACCTGAAGCTGACTATGGGCTCGGCGGTCTGCTGGTCGAAGGCAGCCTGCGCGGTCTCCAGGTCGGCCCCCGTCAGGATGACCTTCTTCTCCAGTGAGAGCGTGCGCGGCCCGGCGGGCTGCCCGGTTGCCGGCGGCTGGAACGGCTCGGGCAGCGTCACGGTCCTGCCGTCGGCGCTCCACCGGGCGCCCTCGGGCAGCGACTGGGCCCCGGTGTCGACGAACTCCAGCAGCGCCGTCTTGCCAATGAGGCTGATTGCCCGCTCGGGATCCTGAATGCCAGGTAGCTCGACGATGATCCGGTTGGTGCCCTGGCGCTGAATCGTCGGTTCGACCACGCCTAGTTGGTCAACGCGCTTCTCAATCACGCGCATGGCCGCGTCCACGGCCTCCGGTGTCGCCTTGGTGTCCTTGGTATCCTGACCTTCGAGGACCAGCAGGCTACCGCCCCTCAGATCAAGACCCAGGTTCATGCGCAACCGCGGTGCCTGAAAAGCCGGTAAGCGGCCCACCAGCGTGATCGGTTGGAACGCCAGTTGCACGGCACCGAGCGCAACGACGAGAATCAGAATCAGACGGAGGCCGAGGCGCGATCCCAAGGGCCGTCCCCTTCCGTTCAAGCAGAATCTCTGGGCGCAAAAAAAACGGGCCGAAACCCGCCACATTATAGGCGCGGGCCAAAGGCAGTGTCAAACGGTCGGCCACGGGCCAACGCCACTGCCACCGCCGCGCCCGGGGCACAAGCCGACGACCCACTCCGGCTCCGCAGGAAGTGCCTGCGCAGGGGAGCGGCGACCGGGCGCGAACCGATGATCCGTGGAGTTGTTCGAGCGCTCCCGCATGGGCGATTCAGCCGCCCCGCTCCGCCTCGGCGCGTGCGAGGTCCTCGTCGGCACCTGTTCGTGGGCGGATCGCGGGATGATAGCCAGCGACTTCTACCCGCGGGGCACGAAGACGGATCCGAAAGCGCGCCTGCAGTTCTACGCGACCGTGTTTCCCACCGTTGAAGTCGACGCCAGCTACCACGCACTCCAGCCCCCAGAACGCGCCCGGCAGTGGCTCACGTGGACCGCGCCGCGCTTTCGGTTCAACGTCAAGGCCTTCGCCTGGCTCACCAGGCACGAGAGTGACCCCAGCAGGCTGCCCCCCGACATCGCGGCGCTGCTACCGACGGATCTGCGCTCGGGCGGACCGGTGCCAGGTGATCGCGTACCCGAAGAGGCGCTGGCCGCGGCCTGGGATGCGTTCGCGGCCTTCGTTGACATCTTTGCGCGATCGGGCCGGCTTGGCTACGTGCTCTTCCAGTTTCCCAAAGGCCTGGGATTCACCGAGGAACTGTTCAGATATCTGGACGCCTGGAAAGCCTACCTCCGCGCCTGGCCGGTGGCCGTGGAGATCCGGCACAAGGACTGGCTGTATCGCCGGCACCGGGAGACGTTCTTGGGCTACCTCCGCGAGCACGGCTACGCGTACGTGATTCCCGACGCGGTCCAGGCCCAGTACCTGCCGCCGCCCCAGGTCGAGGTGACCGCCGACTGGTCAGTGGTGCGCTTTCACGGCCGGAACGCAGCGCTCCTGGAACGCCGCGTGTCCACCGAGCGGGCGTACGACTATCTCTACAGCCCCGATGAGCTCGGCGAGTGGGCCCAGACCGTGCGGCAGATCGCGCTCCGGGTGGGCACGCTCTACCTCATGTTCAACAACCACGCGAGGGGACAGGCTGCGCGAAACGGCCGCGAGATGCAAGACCTCCTGGCCGGCCAGGTCCTTCAATGAAAAACCACGGCTGAGAACGGCACCAATGCAGGATTTCACTCGCAGAGCGTGGGCACTCGAGCCCGCGGCAGGACGGGAGGACAGAATGAGGCGTCGTCTGACCACTGGTCTTGGGCTTGCCATCGTCGGCGCCGGGCGCGTAGGGCTGTTTCGCGGTAGCGTGGCCTCGCGTCACCCGGCCGTGGGGTGGATCGGCATTGCCGAGAAGAACCCCGATCGTGGCCGCGCTGTCGCCGAAAAGATCGGCGCCGATTTCGTTACTACCGACCATCGGGAGCTCCTCAAGCGGTCCGAGGTTACCTGCGCCATCATCGCGACCGATGAGCACCTGCACGTGGATCCGGCCATGGCTGCGGTTGAACGCGGCCTACCCATGCTGATCGAGAAGCCGCTGGCGACCACCCTGGCCGATTCCGCACGCGTCCTCCGGGCGATCGAAGACGCCCGTCTCGACGTGGTCGTGGGGTACACCCAGCGCTTTCGCCGCCGATGGCTCGCGGCGAAGGAGAAGTGCCGCAGCGGCGCCCTCGGCGACGTCACCCTGGTCACCTCGCGTGCCTTCATGAACCGCCTCGTGGCCATCGACAACTACAAGCGCACCGACGATCCCACGACCATCTCGCCCATGGTCATCTCCGGGACGCACGCCCTGGACATCTGCCTGTGGTGCCTCGAGGGCAAGACCGCGACCGAGGTCTACGCGCGCTCCATCGACAAGGTGCTCGGCCCGCTCTACCAGGGCATCGACGCCACCGCCGGTATGGTCATGTTCGACGACGGGACCGTGCTCCACTCGAGCATTTCGTGGGCACTCCCGGTGACCTGGCCGGCCGCGGTCTACAGCCTGGAGATCGGCATCGTCGGCACGACCGGCGTGCTCACCATTGATGACACCCATCGCGACATAGTGCTGGC
>JAVKIJ010000120.1:0-6391 GCA_031459535.1 Candidatus Fervidifonticultor quintus
GTCCGCGAAGTCAGCAGGCGAGAAGAGCACAAACCGAACCTCGTCGAACGGTCCTGACGCGAGCTCCCGCAGAACGGTCCTCAGGGCCACCCGCGCGGCCTGGGCGATCGGGTATCCATAGGCCCCGGTACTGATCGACGGGAAAGCGATCGTCCGGGCCCCATGCCGGGCGGCCAGCGCCAGGCTCGCACGGTAGACCCCGGCCAGCAGCTCGGCCTCACCATGCCCGCCCCCTTGCCAGACCGGGCCCACCGCGTGGATGACGAACCGGGCTGGCAGCCGGCCCGCCCCCGTGATCACCGCCGATCCGGTCGGACAACCACCCTGCTGGGCCCGGATCCGGGCGCACTCCTCCTCAATGGCAGGCCCTCCGGCTCCGCGGATTGCGCCGTCCACGCCTCCGCCACCGACCAGGCGGCTGTTGGCCGCGTTGACGATGGCATCCACCTCCTGCGCGGTGATGTCGCCCAGGACCAGCCGCAGCCGTGCGGAACCCACGCGATGCGTCAGGGGCTCCGGCGACGTCATACCCCAATCACCTCCACAGAGGTGCGGCGGGCTGTAGCAGCGTCCAGCACCACCACCTCGTCGAACCCCTCTTCGGGAATGGTTCGAAGGGCCTCGTGCAACAAGCGCACGTGGCGCTCGACGATGGCGCGCCCCACGCGTCGGTCGCGGAGGGTGTCGTGTTCATAGCATTGGTCCACGTCGACGTCGAACACGATGGCCATCACCGGCACGCCGTGGCGCCGGCCGATCTCCAGCAGGGCCTTCCGCGCCGACCGCTGGAGGGCCGTGCTGTCGGCCACGGTCAGCCGGCGGAGACCCAGGCGCATGTCAATGATGTGGTGGAAGAGTTCGAACGCCTGTCTGGACACGGACAGATTGCGCTCGTCGTCTGCCAGCATGGCCCGGCAGCGGTCAGACGAGACGATGGCGGTGGCGGGAAAGTGACGGGCGGCGAATGTGCTTTTGCCGCTTGCGGCCGGGCCGACCAGCACCACGAGCGAAGGGCTTGGAATGCGCAACCGCATGGGTGTCCCGCCGCAAGGCTTACGACGTCCGGGGCGAGGCTCGGTGCTCCAGGAGCCGCTCCAGCCTGTCCACCATGCCCGCGAAGACCTCGAAGGTCTGTTCCACAGGCTCGGGCGACGTCAGGTCGACGCCGGCCCGCCTCAGCGCGTCCAGCGGGTACGTCGAACCGCCGGCCTGCAGAAACGCCAAGTAGCGCTCCGCCGCGCCAGGCGCGCCGTCGAGCACCGCCCTGGCCAGCGCATGGGCACCGGAGAGCCCGGTGGCGTACTGGTAGACATAGAAGCTGGTGTAGAGATGGGTGTGGAAGGCCGCCCAGGTGATGCCCAGGCGGTCGTCGTCAATGGTGACCTCGCTCCCGTACCCCTCGCGGAACAGATCGGCCATCAGCGCCATCAGGCCCTGGGCCGTCAGCGCCTCTCCGCGCTCCACCCGCTCGTGGATCTCGAGTTCGAACCGGGCCAGCGTGGGCATCGCGAAGAAGTACCGGTGGAAGTTGGCCATCGCCTCCTCGACCACGGCAATCTGGAACTCCGAATCGTCGTGGGCCGCCAGCAGGTGGGCGCGGACCATAGCCTGATTGAAGTTCGAAGCCACCTCGGCCAGAAACAGCGGATAGCGGGCGTAGACGATGGGCTGGGCCTGCCAGGCGAAGTACGAATGCATCGAATGGCCAAGTTCGTGGGCCAGGGTGCTCATGCTGTAGAGGTCGTCGCTGTAGCTCATCAGAATGAAGGGGTGCGTGCCGGGTGCCCCGGTGGAGAACGCGCCAGACTGCTTGCCCCTGTTGGGATACACGTCCACCCAGCGCTGCTGGAGTACGCCGCGTCGCATGACCGACACGTACTCCTCGCCCAACGGCGCCATGCCCTGGCAGATCCACTCCACCGCGCGTTCGAACGGCACCCGCGGCTGGCGCGCGGCAAGAGGCGCCCGCTCATCGTAGACCTGCAGGCGATCCAGACCCAGCGCCCGGCGCCGGATCCGCCAATACCGGTGCCAAGTGGGCAGGTAGCGGCGAAACGTGGCGATGAGGTTGTGGAAGACCTCGACCGGCACGAAGTTGGCCTCCAGCGCCGCCGTCAGCGCTGAAGGATAACACCTTGCCCTGGCGAGGAACACGGCCTGCTTGACGCCCGCCGCCAGACAGTTGGCCATGGTGTGCCGGTGGGCGAGGTGGGCATCGGTGTAGCTCTCCCATGCCGTGCGGCGGACCTCACGGTCCCGGTGGGTCAACAGCACCCGAAGGTTGCCCTGCGCGACTGGAATGGCGTCGCCCTGGCTGGTGCAGGCCGGCGCGAACACCAAGTCGGCGTCGGCTAGGATGCCGTGCGACGCCGAGGCAGTCCTGAACGGGTCGGCGAGATGACCGAGCAGTTCCTCGACCTCGGGCGCGCGCACGTGCGGCGCACGGCGCGCGAGGCGGTCAATGTAGTGCCCGTAGAGCTTCAGCCGCGGCTCTTGCTCGACCCATCGCCGGAGGGTGTCGAAGCCCACCCCGATGAGCTCGGGTTCGGCGAAGGATGCCGCGGCAGTGGCCCTGGCAGACAGGCCGCGGGCACGATCGAACCGGGCCGCGGCGGCCTGATCGGTCTTGTCCGCGGCGTGGCACATGCTGGCATAAACCATGACCTGCCCCAGCACACGGGTCACGTCCTGGTAGGTGTCGAACCACGCGGCCAGGACCTCGGGGCCATCGCCGAGCCGGCCGCGGAACGCTGTCAGTGCCGGCAGACGGTCCGCGACCTGCTGGTAGGCGGCTTCCCAGGCCTCCTCGGTGGCAAAGATGCTGGCCACATCCCAGGTGTGCTCCGACGCGACGGCACTGCGTGGCGGGATGGGGACGACGGACATGGCGCCTCCGGTCCAGTCAGGACGTCTTGGGGCGCGATCGCAGGTGCTCGGGCATCTGCACGGCGACCACCTCGCCGCGGGCGCAGATCTGCCCGCCGGCGGCCACGGTCGCAGTCACCACAATCTTGCGGCCCCGGATCTCGCGGACGCGACCGCGAATCTCCAGCGGCACGCCTAGCGGCGTCGGCCGCTCGTAGTCCACGTGCAGCGATGCGGTGACGAACCGGAGCGCGGGCTCGCTGCCCGGCGCCCGGCCGGCCGCCCGGTAGGCGGCCGCCGAAGCCGTGCCCGTCCCGTGACAGTCAATCAGGGACGCGATCAGGCCACCGTAGACGTAGCCGGGAATCGCCGTGTGATACGGTCGCGGCAGGAACGTGGCCACCGTCTCGTCGCCGTCCCAGTAGCTCTTGAGCTGGAGCCCGTGCTCGTTGAGCCGCCCGCATCCGTAACAGTGGGCGAGATCGTCGGGATACGTGTCCTGAAATGCCTGCTGTTCCACAGCGCCCGCCTCGGTCACAGACTCTTCCACCGCATTCGGCAAACGGCACCGATAGGTCCTGCGCGGCCGATATGAGCGTCCCCGATCATGAGGACGATGCGGGGGTCTTGAGCCTGGCCAGGTGTTGCTTGCGAAACTTGGCGACCTTGGGCGCCACCACCAGCCGACAGTATGGCTGGCCCGGATGCCGTCGGAAGTACTGATGATGATACGCCTCGGCAGGATAGAACGCCTCAAACGGTTCGACCTGGGTCACAATGGGGCCGGGCCAGACCCGCGCGGCCGCGAGCTGCGCGATGACGTGCTCGGCGGTCACCCGCTGCGCCTCCGAGTGGTAGAAAATCACCGACCGGTACTGGGTGCCAACGTCGGCGCCCTGCCGGTTGAGGGTGGTCGGATCGTGGATAGAAAAGAAGACATCGAGCAGATCCCGGTAGGCGATCGCCGCGGGATCGAACGTGATCTGGACCACTTCAGCGTGCCCGGTCGCCCCGCTGCACACCTGCCCATAAGTAGGGTTGGGTACATCCCCCCCCCAGCGTACCCGGAGACCACGCGCTCGACGCCCCGGAGCTGCTCGTAGACGGCTTCCAGGCACCAGAAGCAGCCACCGCCCAGCGTGGCCTCCTCGCGCCGGCGGGGTATGTCGGTCAGCGCCATGCGATCAACGTCCGGCGACCCAGGTAGGCTTCGGCGCCCGGTACAGGTCCGAGCTGTCCGTATAGGTCAGCTCCAGGATGCGTCCATCCGTGACGCGGCGCAGATAGCGAAAGACCTGTCCCGCGTCGCGGGCGTCGCTCCTGGCGCGCACGCAGTGTTGATTGTAGCCCCAGTGGTCGCCCCGACCCAGGATGTCGATGCCCTCCTCGATGGTCCGGCGCGCGAGCTCCAATCCGCCTTCCGCCGGGTGGTACGACGCCTCGGGCGGATCGCCGTAGCCAATCCCGTGGTGGAACGGGTCGGCCGTGGACACGACGGCGGCGCCCTCGGCCAGCCGTGACAGCTCATCAATCCCCGGCAGGCGATCCGGCCTGCCGCCGGCCAGGTAGGGATACCGCTCGACCACCTGGGGGCCGGGGATGCCGCGGCGCCTGGTCTCTGCGGCCCAGAAGTGGCGAAAGCTGATCAGGGAGTGATCCTCCCGCCACTCGTCCCGGCCAGAGACGCCGGGTCCCCAAATACCCCAACACGGCCACCTCGAGGGATCCTCCCCGGCAGCCACGCGCACGCGGGCGTCCTGCATCTCGTCGGTGATGGCGTGCAGCACGCTGATGGCGACCACGCGGTCGACACCGCTGTCCAGGCAGGCGTGCACGACGGCCGCGGTCCGATGACCGCAGTCCAACACGCTGATGTGAGGGAAGACGAGCACGCCGCCGGCCCGTATGACCGGAGCCAGGTCCCAGCGACGCGCCCGCTCCAGGCTCTCCAGGGTGCCGCGCTCGCCCAGGACCTGGTGCTCGCGGCAGTAGAGCGCATGGATCTCCTGGCGCAGCGTTCGACGATCGAGGGGCACCACCGTCTCCTTTCGGGTCAGAAACCCCGCATGGCCTTCGGCGTGATCAGGATCGGGACAACGAAGCTGGTCGAGAACTGCGCCGCCGTCATGCCGATGTCTTTGAGTCCCTGCCGGTACTTCCGCAGGTAGCGCCGCACCCGGGCGGCCGGCGGGCGCCTGCGCAGGATTCTCGCCTCGCCGATCAACACCGCCACATTCCCGCCGCTCTCATCGGTGTTGAAGTGCAGGGCGACCCTGGGGTTGCGAGCGATGTGCCGCACCTTGGCCGTGGTCCGCTCGCTGAACACCAGCACGGTACGGCCGTCCCAGTGGAACCAGACTGGCCTGGGCTGGGGCGTGTTCCGCGCGTCGGTGGTCACAAGCCACACGATCCGCTCGCGCCGGAGCCGGCGGGCTACCCGTCGTCCAAGTCGTGACGCGAAGTCAAGCACGGAGCTTCCACTGCCACATCGCGTCCAACGCCGTCCTCGGCAGTCGGTGTCCCCTCTGGCGTGCCACCATGACGATCTGTCCCCGGTGACAAGCCTCATGCGCGACAAAGCAGCTGAGCACGTGGCCAACATCGAGGGAGAGGTTGCGCCACACATAGGCCCGGGACGGCGGGACTCGGCCCCCGGAGGCCCCACCGAGGCCGAGAAGGGCCTCAGGCCCCATAATGCCGTGCTGCCGTCCCAGCGTCTCGACCCACCTGCACCGCGCGTTGTGTATGTGCGCCGCGATCATGCGGACCGTGCGCCTCGGCACGCCAGGAATAGCCACGTCCCAGAGTTCCCGAGGCAGGTGCCGGATGAGGTCAACCGTGACGCGGTTGCTCGTCCTCCAGGCGGCCATGAGCGTCTCGTGCAGATCGGGTGGCCCGGGCACAGTAGACCTCCCGTCGAGATGCGTCCCAGCGCCTGCTGGCAGCCGCGATCGGCTCACAAGCGACCTGCGTCCACGTCCCCGATGAACTGGATGACCCCTCGGACGTACACTTCCTGGTCATCATACATGGCCATATGGCTGCCGTTGGGACAGAAGAGGTATCGCCCCCGCGGCAGTCTGCTCGCCATCATCTCCATGTGCGCCGGATCCATAGTATCGTACCGGGCGCCGATCACCAGGGTGGGCACGGCGATCCTTCCCAGGTCACCCGTGCGGTCCCAGGTGGCCAACTTTCCACTGGCGCCGAGTTCGCTGGGGCCCTGCATGGGCATGTAGATCTTCTGGTTGAGGTGCCGAAACGTCCGGTTCACCGGATCGGGCCACTGATCGGCAGGCATGCGCAGGATGTGCTGCACATAGTGATGGGCGATCAGGAGCTCCATGTAGCGTGGGTTCTCGTACTCTCCGACGGCCTCCAGGCGCTTGATCTCCGCCAGCGCCGCCTGGTCCATGACTGGCATCAAGACGCTGCTGGCATACCAATTGTAGGCTGGAATGCTCGCCATCATGTTGGAGATGATCAGGGCCTTGAGGTGCTGCTGGTACTTCAACGCATACTCGAT
>JAVKIJ010000121.1:0-6210 GCA_031459535.1 Candidatus Fervidifonticultor quintus
GAAGAGGCTCACGTCGCCGGAACGCTGTCGCTCCTCGACCACGATGACATAGAATGTCCGGCGCCGGCTGTCGGCCAGGTAGCGCATGTAGACGCGGCCGGTGGCCTTGCGCGATTCGTTTTCGAAGGTCGATGTCCAGCCGCTGATCCGCAGCCCCGCGTAGAAGTCTCTGACCCGCTCATAAGGCGCGCGCGCTCGCAGCTCGACCTGTTCCCAGGCCGCCCTGGGGAAGCCGTAGGCCTCCCCGACGAACGTGGTGGAGCCGGTCACGCTGGCGCCGGCGAAGTAGGCCAGGTCACCCAGGGCCGCGCCGCGGCCGCACGCGGCCACGACCAAGGCGACCAGCAGGAGGCCTGCGCGGCGTGGGGGCCCTGGCCGGCCCACGCGCACGGCTACAGGGGGATGCCCAGCATCTGCAGGTGGAGTCTGCCCTCGGGCGTCACCTTGTCCGTGGTCCACGGCGGGCTCCACACGAAGGAGACCGAGACATCCCGGGCTCCCAGCGCCTGCAGCTTCTGCTCGATTTCCGCGGCAATCATCGGGCCCACCGGGCATCCTGGGGCCGTCAGGGTCATGGTGATGGAGACATCGCCGTCAGCCAGATCCAGCTCGTAGATGAGGCCCAGGTCCCAGACGTTCACCGGGATCTCGGGATCATAGACCGTCTTGAGGGCCTCGATGATCTCCTCGCGGGTGATGGTGGCGTCCATCGCGAATCCTCCCTACACGGACGGCCATGACGAGGTGCGGCCCGCCTATTCTATCGTCGGGGCCGGCCTTCGTCAAACTCGGCCGCGGGGGATGCACACCGATGAGACGCCTGCAACTGGCGCTGTGGCTCCTGGTGATCCTGCTCTTCATCATCGGCCCGACGCTGGCCCGGTGGTACACCGACTGGCTGTGGTTTGCCGAGGTCGGCTACCTCCGCGTCTTCTGGGTGCCGTTCCTCTCCCGGATAACGGTCACCGTGGTCGTGGCGCTGGGACTGTGGGCCCTGTTCACGCTCAACCTGCGGCCTCTGCTCCGGGCCATCCGCGGACAGATTGTTGACATGGCCAGCCGGGGTGGGGTCTTCCGGCCGAGCCGTCGGCCCGGCGTCGCGGCATGGTGGGGAGCCGGCCTGGCGGGCGTGGCGTTCGTTGCCGGCCTGCTCGCGTCCCGGCACTGGGCGGTCTTCCAGCAGTTCCTGCACGCCGTACCCTTCGGGGCCGCCGACCCGCTCTTCGGTCGTGACGTGGGGTTCTATGTGTTTCGGCTGCCGGTGTACCGCTTTGTGGTCGACAACCTGTTCGGCTGGCTGGTCGCCGTGACCGTGGCGGTGGTGATCGGCTATGGGACCGCCTACGGCCGGCTGATGGTGCGCGGGGTCTGGCTGGCACCGCCCGGGGTGCGGGCGCACCTGTCGTTGCTGGTCGGCGCCGCTGTCGTGGTGCGCGGGGTTGGGTTCTGGCTGGATGCGTTCGAGCTGCTGTACTCCAGCCGCGGTCCGGCGTTCGGCGCGTCCTTCGCAGACGTCCACGCGGTGCTCCCCGCGCTCCGGGCGCTGGCCGTGCTCTTCATCATCTGCGGCCTGTTGCTGGTGGCGAATGCGTGGCTGCGGACCGTGCGCTTCGCGCTGGCCACCATCGCCCTCATCGTCCTGGCCTGGGTGGGTGGGCTGGTGCTGTACCCGGGCTTCGTCCAGACGGTGCGCGTGCGGCCCAATGAACTCACCGCCGAGGCGCCGTTCATCGCACGGGCCATCGCCGCGACCCGGGAGGGGTTCGGGCTCGATCGCATGCGCGAACGCGAGTTCCCCACCGAGCCGCTGGATGCTGAAGCCATCGAGCGCAACCGGGCCACGGTGGAGAACATCAGGCTGTGGGACTACCGGCCCATGCTGAGGGCGCTCAATCAGCTCCAGACTTTGCGGCCCTACTACGTCTTCTCGGACGTGGACATCGACCGGTATCAGATCGGCGGGGTGCAGCGCCAGGTCATGCTGGCGGCCCGAGAACTCTCCACGAGCCGCTTGCCCCCGCAGGCCAAGACCTGGGTCAACGAGCACCTGGTGTACACCCACGGACACGGCGTGGTGATGACGCCGGTCAACCGCGTCTCCGAAGAGGGCATGCCGGAGTTCTACGTGAAGAACATCCCCCCCGAGTCTACTATCGGTCTTGCCATCACCCGGCCCGAGATCTACTTCGGCGAGCTCACCAACAACTATGTCATTGTCAACACCGCCGTGCGCGAACTGGACTACCCTCGCGGCGAGGAGAACGTCTATACCCGCTATCAGGGAAAGGGCGGCATCAGGCTCAGCTATCTGGCCCGCCTGGCGTTGGCCTACCGCTTCGGCGACCTGAAGTTGCTGTTGTCCCGCGATGTGCACGGAGACAGCCGGCTGCTCTTCGCCCGGCAGATCGGAACCCGAATCGCGCGCATCGCGCCGTTTCTGCGCTACGACCGCGATCCGTATGTGGTCGTCGCTGACGGCCGGCTCTACTGGGTGATCGACGCCTATACGGTCACCGATCGCTATCCGTATGCAACTCGCTACGGCGACATCAATTACATGCGCAACAGCGTCAAGGTCACCGTGGACGCCTACGAGGGCTCCGTCACGTTCTACCTGATGACGCCCGAGGAACCCATCGCCCGGACCCTGGCGTCAGTGTTCCCGGGCCTGTTCCGGCCCCGCTCACAGATGCCGGCGGCCATCGCCGCCCATCTGCGCTACCCCGTGGACCTGTTCGAGGTCCAGGCCCAGGTCTTCGCCACGTTTCACATGCGGGACCCGCAGGTGTTCTACAACCGCGAGGACACCTGGACGGTCCCCCGCGAGATCTTCGGCAACGAGACCGTGCGCGTCGAGCCCTACTACGTCACCATGCGGGTGGCGGAGGGGGTGGCTCCGGAGTTCGTCCTGATCCTGCCCCTGGCGCCTGCGGGTCGCGACAACATGATCGCCTGGATGGCCGCTCGGAATGACCCGCCGTACTACGGCCAGGTGATCGTCTACCGGTTCCCGAAGACGCGGGTGGTCTTCGGCCCGCTGCAGATCGAAGCGCGGATCGATCAGGATCCATTCATCTCCCAGCAGCTGACGCTGTGGAACCAGCAGGGGTCTCAGACCATACGGGGCAACCTGCTGGTCATCCCCATCGAGGAAGGGCTCCTCTACGTGGAACCGCTGTTCCTCCAGGCCGAACGTGGACAGATCCCCGAACTGCGGCGGGTCATCGTCGCCACCGGCTCGCGCATTGTCATGGCGCCGACCCTGGACGAGGCGCTGGCCGGGCTCTTCGAGGCCAGGATGCCTGCCCCCGGCGCGCCCCGGCTTGGTCCCTCCCCCGGTGGGACGTCGCGGGCGGCGGCGGCGCTGGCGGAGGAGGCCATGGCGACCTACCGTCGTGCGCAGGAGCGCCTGCGCGCCGGGGACCTGGCCGGCTATGGCCAGGAAATCACGCGGCTCGGCCGGATTCTCGAGGAACTTCAGTCGGCGGTGACCCGATAGGAGGCCCGCGCGTCGTCCGGCGCTACGCGGCAAACCGGGCCTTGCGCACCGTGTGCCGCTCGACCCGCTCCATCACCACCTGGACGCCGAGGCCGGGGCCCGTGGGCACGGTGATGGTGCCGTCAGAATTCAAGCGGACCGGCGGTTCGATGAGGTCTTCCTCGAAGTAGCGGTCGCTGGCCGACAGATCGGCCGGCAGGGTGAAGTTTGGCAGCGAGCACAGAGCCATGTTGGCGGCACGGCCGATGCCGGTCTCCAGCATGCCCCCGCACCAGACGGGCACGCCGCGCTCCCGGCAGAGGTCGTGGATGGCGACCGACGCGGTCAGACCGCCCACGCGGGCCGCCTTGATGTTGATGATGCGACAGGCGCCCAGCGCCAGGGCCGCCCGCGCGGCCCGGGGGTGGACGATCGACTCGTCCAGACAGATGGGCGTCTTGAGCTGCGCCTGCAGCGCCGCATGGTCCACCAAGTCGTCCTCGGGCAACGGCTGCTCGATGAGGAGCAGGTTGAAGGCGTCGAGGGCCGCAAACGTGGGCGCGTCATCCAGCTCGTACGCCGAATTGGCGTCGACCTGCAGGAGGATGTCACCGAACCGCTCGCGGATGCGGCGCACGGGCTCCAGGTCCCACCCGGGTTTGATCTTGATCTTGATCCGCTTGTAGCCCTGCACGAGATAGCCCTCCACGCGGTCCAGCAGTTCGTCAATCGTGGCCTCGATGCCCTGGCTCACGCCCACCGCGAACCGCTCCCGCGTGCCGCCGAGCACCTTCGCCAATGGCAGACCCCGGTGTTGCGCCTCCAGGTCCCACAGCGCTGCTTCGAGGCCCGCCTTGGCCATGTGGTGCCGCCGGATGTGCATCACACTGCGGGCAAATGCGCCGGGGGCGGGCACAGGTCGACCGAGGACGGGCGGGATGAGGAAGTGCTCCAGGATCGTCCACGCGGTGTCGTCTGTCTCCTCGTTGTACAGAGGCGCACGACCCGCCGGGACCTCGCCCCAGCCCTCAAGCCCATCGGCCAGCACCCGGACCAGCAGGCAGGCCTTGGTATCCTCGCGACCGAACGAGGTTTCGAACGGCGCGCGGTACTTCATCTGGATCTCGCGAAGCTCGACGGCGTCAATCCGCATCGGGTTCCCTCGTCAGGATGTAGTCACCCCGTAGCCGTTCGCCCGCCGCCAGGACGAAATCCACGGCGCGGTAACCGCGTTCCAGATAGTGCAGCAAGACCTCCCGGGTCGCCACCCGCCAGGCCCGGGCCAGTTCCCTATCCCGCTGGCGCACCGCCGGGTAGTCGGTGGGGATCTCGACGCGCACGGCCGGGAGGTCAACGCCCAGGGTCGGGTCGCTGGGGCCGAGGCCGGCCATCCATGGCACGGCTTCCAGGACCCGGGGCGCCCGCTCCCAGGAGCGCTCGGGCGGCTGGCCGGCGGCTGCTGCGGCGACCCGCGACGATCGCAGCGCCCAGTCCACTTCGAAGCGGTCGCTGTCAATGCCCTCGTTGAGCTCGTCTGACATGGCGCCGTAGTAGTTCACGTAGTACCGGTGGGCTGTGGCGCCGAGCTTGTGCAGGTTGAACCGGGCGTTGACGCTCTGCAGTGGATCGTACGTCCAGACGGCATGGTCGTACCCCATGGCCAGGGCCACGTCCCGCTGCGCCATCTTCAGCCGGAACCCGATGTCCTGGAGCTGGTAGGCAGCCTTCACCCCGGCCATGTGGGAATAGAACAGCGGCCGGCCATCCCGCCACGCGGCGAACCCGTAGCAGAACCCGACCAGAGTCCCATCCGCGTCCAGGGCGCCGATGACCGCCCCGCCGGCGCCTGAAGCGGCCTTCAACTGGTGGACCGGCACCACGTCCAGGGGCGGCATCCCCCAGATCTCCATCTGGAGCGCTTCAACGCGCCGGAGGTCTTCAACCTCGTGCAGGATCCTGATTGTGACGGCGCTCATGCCACGCTCGGGCGCTACTGCCAGTGGGCAAGCCGCACCTCGTAGCGAAGGAATTTCTCCACGCGACTGGAGTACGCCAGCACGCCGCTTTGACGATCATAGACCTGGTCGAGCCGGAAGCCGCTGCCGACCAGTGAGATCACCACGCCGTTGATGTTCCCGGCGAGCTGCCCGATCTGTCCCACAGAAGTCACGACCCCGGTGACCCGGTCCTGATCGAGCACCTGCCCCGGTTGGAGCCGGCCCAGCGCCGCCGGAGGGACCCACAACCCGGCGAATTGGGCGGAGCCAAAGACGCGCGCAAGGGGCGGATTGTACCCCGGCGCCTTCACCTGTTGCACATAACGGGCCCAGTTGGGGCCCAGGTACTGTCGCTCGAACGTGACAGAGATGGGGAAGACCACCGGGGACGCGCCAGGGTAGGCCGTCGCCGTCATCTGGCCGTCGTAGCGCAGCACCCTGAGTTCTCGGACCCACGCAGGCATGGGGTCAGATGCCCAGGGGATGGCGATGGCCCTCACTTCCCGGATGTCGTTGTGGGTGATCATGGTGTGTCCTTCGCGGCTGTCGCCCTGGGCCAGCGGGCCCTGGATGGGCCCGCCCACCGAGCTGGTGACGCTTCGGATCAACACCCCTGATTCCTGATCGTAGTTCCAGGCCAAAAACCCCCTTTCGTTGACAGTCTGGAACCGTATGGCCTGGAACGTGCGACCCCCCAGCACGTAGGGCATGCGCAGCACCTTCAGTTGCGGCGTC
>JAVKIJ010000122.1:0-5958 GCA_031459535.1 Candidatus Fervidifonticultor quintus
GCGGTCCTCGACGACGTGGCGCGGGTGCTGCGGGGGGCGGTCCCCGGCACTGCGTGCGTCCGGGCGGTCGGCCGAGGGCAGGCGCAGATCAGGGCGACCGTGGAGCTGGAGCGCGATGTATCGCTGTCTGGAGCCCGGCGCCTGGCGCTGGCGAAGGCCGCCGAGGTGGGTGCGACGCTGCGGCGGCACGGTCTGGCGCTACCAGCCTATGTGGAGGTCTTCTCGCCCGCGCGCTGGTACGGCATGGGGGTCTACGATCGGGACACGCTCGGGGTCTCGTGGGACCCATGCCCGGGGCGCTGCGAGCAGGAAGGTACGCGGCACGTGCGGCGGTGCCAGGCACCGGCGGTGAGGGAACCGTAACCCGCCGAATGACTGTGGTGGCCCCAGGGGGATTCGAACCCCCGTTTCGGCCTTGAGAGGGCCGCGTCCTGGTCCCCTAGACGATGGGGCCCCGTGAAGCACAACAACTGGGGGACCAGCCAGCCTGTCCATTATATGGGATGCGGCGATGATCCGAAAGGGTCGGGCGCAGACTCGGAAACCCGACCGCCCGCGGTGACCTACGTCTCGACCTCGTAGAGGCGCAGCGCGACCCTGATATAGATCCGGGCGGCCGCGTAGAGTTCATCCAGCGGGACCGATTCGTCGTCGGCGTGTGCGGCACCGAGCGCTCCCGGGCCGCAGACCACGGCCGGGATCCCATGGGACTGCAGAATGGCGCCGTCGGTGAAGGCGGGCCAGCCGGTGCAGGCCGGAGGGTGGCCGCGCACTTCCGCAACGGCCGCGGCCAGCGCGCGCACCAGCGGATGATCGACAGCGATGTCCAGTGGAGGATGGACAATGTGGTCGAACCCCACCTCGTGGGCGACCTCGGCCTGCCCCTCACCGAGCACGCGTGCAACGACCCTTTCGAGGTGGGCCCGAATCTGTGCCGGGGTGTCACCGGGTAGGTAGCGCTTCTCGATCTGGAACGTGCAGCGGTCGGGCACGGTGTTGCGGCTGACGCCGCCCTGGATGGTCCCGATATTGAATGAGGGCCGCCCCAGAACCGGGTGCGAGAACCGGCCTGCTTCAGCCGCCAGCTCTGCGTCCAGCGCCACGATCAGGCGGGCCGCCTGGGTGATGGCATTGAGGCCGCGCTCGGGCGTGCTGGCATGTGCGGCGCGGCCGAACACGGTGATGCGGTAGCGGTCGACGCCCTTGTGGGCCGTGATGATCTCGAGGCCGGTGGGCTCGCCCACCACGGCGAAGGACGCGAGCCGACCCGCAGCGACCAGGTCGCGAGCCAGGACGTCGGTGCCCAGGTTGCCCGACTCCTCGGCGGCGACCGCCGCCAGCATGACCGGCCTCGGCGGCCGCGGGCCCGCGCGGCGCAGGGCGATGGCGGCCATCGCCATGGCCGCCAGACCTCCCTTCATATCGGCCGCCCCGCGGCCCCACAGCCGGCCGTCGGCGACCTCGGCGGCAAACGGCGGCCTCGGCATGGACGCCGACGGCGGGACGGTATCCATGTGCCCGTTGAGCACGAGCAGCGGCGGACCATCCCGGAGGCCAGGGATCACCGCGAGCAGGTTCTCCCGGCCCTCGGCGACCGGCTGGCGACAGACGCTCAGGCCCTCGGCGGCCAGCAGCGTCTCCAGCGCCGCGGCGACACCGGCCTCCCAGCCATGATCTGCCGCGCAGCTGGGAATGGCCACGAGGCGCCGCGCCAGGGCCAGCACCTCATCGGCGGCGAAGACGGCCTCGACGCGCTCGGGGGACGTGTTCATGCTCTCCCGCACCACCACCGGCTCATCGCGAGGCGCCGGCGCCGCCTAACGGCGGTACTTCGCCGCCCATTCGCGACCGGTCCACGTGTGCCATCGTCTGGGCGTGATCCTGATCAGATAGCGGGGCCGCCGGTCGGTCCGTTGCGCGTATTCGGGGCCGCGGTCGGCCAGGTACTTCATCGTCATCTTCACGGCGAGGGCCCGGATCCGGGGGCTGTCGGCCGGCGCCACCGGGCCTTCGAGAATCTCGGCCGTGCCCTCGACCAGCACCCTGGTGTGTTCCAGGTGCACGTCATCGGCCACGTGGAAGGCCACGGCCGGATTATGCCGGATGTGCTCGATGTACGCCGACCGTTCCCGCGCCACGACGTAGAACACGCGCCCGGCGGGATCGTACTCGTACCAGACCGGGACCACGTAGGGCGTGCCCTCGGGTGTCACGGTGGCCAGGCGGCCATTCCAGGGCTGTGCCAGGAACGCGTTCAACTCCGCTTCGGTCAGGCTCCCGATCTTCTCGGGCGGCGGTGCAGACCTCTGGCTGGTCATGGCGACTCCTCCACGTGTTCAATGGAACCCCGCTGCTCGGCGCGGATGGCGGCCTCGGCCACGGCGACCCCGTGCACACTGTCCGCCAGGGGTGCAACGGTCGACGGCGCGGCCTCGGCGACGCACGCCACGAAGTGCTCGAGCTCGGCACGCAGGGCGCCTGTAATCCGGCCATCCATCTGCGGCGCCACGAACAGGTCGGGGCTGAAGGCGCCCTCGGCGCCCCACAGCCATAGCCCGACCGAGTCATCGAGCCGGGCGAAGCCGGTCTCACCGAAGACCTCGACCATGCCCACCCGCGCCCCGGGCGGCTCGGGCGGCAGGGTGTTACTGGGGAAGGTCGACGGCAGCAGGTAGTGCGTTTCAACGGTCGCAGACGCCCCGCCCTCCATCCACAGCAGCAGGACCAGCGACCGCGGCCGGCTCTCGCCCGCCAGAGTGTGACCCGCAGCGGCCACGCGGGCGACGTGCTGCCCGGTCATCCACAGGACCAGATCGATATCGTGGACTGAGAGCCGCAGCGCTGTGTGCACCGGCGTCCGAGCCAGCCAGCCCGCGCTCACGTAGCGCACGGCGCGCACATGTAGCACCCGCCCGATCCGGCCGGCGCGGACGGCCTCCGCCAGCTGCCGGTGGGGGAGGCTGAAACGGAGGATGGTTCCCACCATGACCAGCCGGTCGGCGTGGGCCGCGGCGGCCTGCACCCTGCGTGCGTCGCCGAGGCGGAGCGCAAGGGGTTTCTCGACCAGGACGTGCCAGCCGCGTTGCAGGGCCGCCGTGGCGTGCTCGGCGTGCTGCTCGTCGCGCGTGGCGATCACGAGCGCGTCCAGGTCGGCATCCTGTACGCAGGCGTCGAACGAGTCGAACTCCCGCAGCCCCTGGCGGCGGAGCGCGGCCCGGCGGTCGGGGTCGAGGTCGCAGATGGCGGCCAGCTGCACACCGGGCAGCGTGGCCAGGACCTCGGCATGGAGCCGGCCCCAGTTGCCCAGCCCCACGAGGCCCACGCGCACCGGGCCGGGGCGGGGCGTCAGACGGGCCGATCCAGCCTCCGGGCCAGGGAGGGCGTTCACGTCCTTAGCCTCGGATCCAGGTAGTCACGCAGCCCATCGCTCACGAAGTTGAGCCCCAACACCGAGAGCATGATGAACAGCCCGGGGAACAGCGAGATCCACGGCGAGATGGGCAGGAACTCCTTCCCCTCATTGAGGATCGTGCCCCACGACGGCGTGGGCGGCTGGACCCCGACCCCCAGATAGCTCAGCGCGGACTCGATCAGGATCGCGTACGACAGCGACACCGCCGTCTGCACGATCATGGGCGACAGGGTGTTGGGCAGGATGTGGCGCACCATGATCTTCCACGGGCCGGCGCCGATCGACGCCGCGGCCTCCACGTAGGTGAGTTGCTTCTCGGCCAGCACACTGGCGCGCATGACCCGGAAGAAGAGCGGCGTGTACACCACGGCGATGGCGATGACCACCGTCCGCACCCCGGCCCCCAGTACCGCGGAGATCCCCAGCGCCAGCAAAACCGAAGGAAACGCAAAGAAGATGTCCATCAGCCGTCCCAGCACCTGGTCGGCGGTCCGCTCGAAGTACCCGGCGACCAAACCGAACAGCGCGCCGGCTGCCGACGCGACGCCAATGGACAAGCCGGCGATGCCCAGCGAGACCCGGACGCCATAGATGACGCGGCTGAGGATGTCGCGGCCGAATCGGTCCGTGCCGAACAGGTGCGCGGACGAGGGCGCCTGGAACATCTTCGTGGCGTCCACGGCGATGGGCGGATAGGGCGCGATCACCGGGGCCAGGATGCCCACCAGCACAAACGTGACGATGATGGCGATCCCGGCGGCGAAGAGCGGGTTACGGCGTAGCCGCACCAGCCACACCCGAACCGTCGCCGGCCGGGTGGGGGCCGCAGGAGCGCGCATGATTGCCGATGACGGGCGCAGGCTGGCCATCAGCCGTACTGGATCCTGGGATCGATGACCGCGTAGAGGAGGTCGACCAGAAAGTTCAGGCTCATGAACAACGCAGCGCCGACCAGAATCGTCCCCTGCACCACCGGGTAGTCGCGCTGGAAGATCGCATCCAGCAGCAGCCGCCCGATCCCCGGCAGGCTGAAGACGTCTTCGACGACCACGATGCCGCCCAGGATGTACCCCATCTGCACCCCCGCCACCGTCACCACGGGGATGAGCGCGTTGCGCAGCGCGTGGCGCGAGACGACCCGGGGCTCGCCGACGCCCTTGGCCCGGGCCGTCCGCACGTACTCCTGGCCCAGCACATCCAGCATCGTGGACCGGGTCATGCGGCTGATCATGGCGGCGGTGGCGGTGCCCAGGGTCAGGGCCGGTAGCGCGATGATCGAGAGATTGGCCCAGAGGTCCTCGCGGATCGACACCCACTGGATGGACGGCATCCACTGGAGGTAGATCGAGAACACCAGGATGAGCAGTGTGCCCTGCCAGAACGCGGGCACCGAGAGGCCCAACGTGGAGGCGAAACGGACCACGCTATCCGACGGCTGGCCCCGGCGCAGCGCCGCCAGGACGCCCATCGGGATGCCGATCACCAGCGACCAGGCGATGGAGAACAGCGCCAGCTCCGCGGACACCGGCAGCCGCGAGAGGATCATGGCCAGCACTGGGCGGTTGCTGCGCCACGACGTGCCCAGGTCGCCGCGCAGCAGACCGCCCATCCAGTCCACATACTGCACGTACCATGGTCGGTCGAGCCCGAAGAACTGGCGCAGGCTACGGATGGTCTCCTCGCCCACCAGGGCGCTCTGCCCCAGGAGCTGCTCGACCACCGTGCCTGGGATCAGGCGCATCATGACGAAGACAATGACGCTGACCCCGAGCAGCGTGGCCAGCATGGCCAGCAGCCGGCGCAGGATGTATGTCCGCACTCAGTGCCGCCCGGTCAGCCCTCGACCCACGTCTCCCGGAGGCCGAACAGGAACGCCGTGGGATAGGGCTTGAAGCCCTTCACCTTCCGGTTCATGCTGTAGAGCTGGTTGGGCGCGTACAAGGGGATGCTGATCGGGTCCTCGGCCATTATGGTCTGCACACGGTCATAGATCTGCTTGCGCCGGTTGCGATCGAGGGTGGTCCGGCCTTCGTCCAGCAACCGGTCGATCTCGGGGTGGTTCCACCGCCGGAAGTCCATGCCCTTGGGCGGCGTGTGGAAGTGCCGGTAGAACGTCTGGTCCGGATCGACGAAGCCACCCCACTCGTTCATGGTGGGCGGGGCCTGCCGCGCGATCCAGTCGCGGATCCAGACCCCGATGTCCACGGTCTCGACGCGCACGTCGAAGCCGACCTCCTTGAGATTGTCGGCAATGACCTGCACCGACGCGATGAGCGACGGGAAGCCGACAATATTGCGGATCGTCAGCGGGACCGGGGGTCGCAGCCCGGCCTGCTGGAGCAACTCGCGCGCCCGGGCCAGGTCGCGGCTCTGGTTGGGGAGCCGGTCGACCGGCATGGCCCAGAACGCCATCGCTGGCGGCAGCACGCCCAGGCGCCGGCCGAGCCCGTCACCGGCAATGCGCAGGATGGCTTCGCGGTCGATGGACAGGGCGATGGCGCGGCGCACGTTGGGGTTGTTCGTCGGCGGCATGTCGCCGACCAGAT
>JAVKIJ010000123.1:0-5858 GCA_031459535.1 Candidatus Fervidifonticultor quintus
AGCGGGTGGTCCTGCGGCACGCGCTGCTCGGGGGAGATGTAGCTGAACATGCCGTCCTGGTCGAAGTTATCTCCACGCATCGTCGTCTGCTCCTTCGAAGAGATCGTTAGCGGCTGCGCTTTGACCAGACTATACGCAGAGGCGTGCACTTTGTGAAGCCACAAGATATGGAGCGTTTTTCAGCATCCTGCTAGGCTGACGGCGCCCCCAGGCCCGATCAGCGGGCGGGCAGGGCGCGCCACCAGCGGTCCTGCTCCACGTTGGAGAGGTCGAAGACGACGACTCCATCGGTCAGGCGGGCTGCGGCCCGGATGGCGCCCTCTCCTGCCGCCGGGTTGCCCCGGTAGAGGTCGAGCCACACCGTGCCGAGTAGTGGCGTTCCCCGGGTGAGCTCGCGGCTCCTCAGGGCGCTGCCGATGACGGTGGCAAGCGAGGAGTGGCCCGCGCGCATCGCGTCCCACCGCGTGACCGTGCGGTAGTAGAGGCCGACCATCAGGTAGTCCAGTTCCGGGAGCAGACTCGTTGCGTTCCAGGCGGGGCTCCAGGCGTGGGAAGAGAGCGACGCGTCGGCTCGCGCCCAGTTCTGTCCCACCTCGAAGATCGCTGGGAACCAGGCGCCGACATACATGCCCACGCGGACGCCGGAGCGAATCTGCCGCGTGACCCGCCCCGCGGCCCGCACATGGGCCCTGATCACCGAGGCACGCCAGGCCACCCACTCCCGGAACAAGAGGCCCGGTCGCACGCCGTCGGCAGCCGGGCGGGCCACGTCGTCAGGCCACCGGCGCAGCGGCCGGCCCAGGAACTCCTCGAACTGCCTGCGGCTCAGATCCGAGAAGTCCGCATCGACGCCAGCGTACCGGGCCCGGTCGAGCACGATACCGTCCACGTCGTAGCGGGAGACGATCTCCCACAGCACCGCCAGCTCGTACGCCTGCACTTCGGGGTGCGAGGGATTGGCAAAGACGATGGGCCCGATCCGTGTGGCTGGCACGAACGCGGCCCCGCGCGGGCCGGGCCGCAGGTGGATGCTGACCCACTCGGGATGGTGCTGGACGACGCCCACAGGCGGGGATCCTGGCTCAGGCACCAGCCCTTCGCCGAAGACGTTCACTGCGGCATGCACACCCAGACCCGCCACGCGGGCCTCTTCGATCAGCACCCCCAGAGGGTCCAGGTCGGGCGGGAACCACGTGGCTGGCGCCCGGTAGCCTGCCCGCGCCACCGGAGACGCGCGCACGTGAGGCGCGATGTCGGATTCATAGATCACGAACCCCCAGGCGTTCTTGGCCTCGGGGATCAGGGTGTCAATGCCGGCCGCGCGGGCGCGGGTCACCAGCTCCCGAATGGAGGCCCGGCTGCTCAGCGCAGGCAGATTGGCCGAGGTCTCGATCCAGAGCGCGCGACGGGGGAGGCGGAGCGACGCCGCGGCCGGAACCGCCAGGCCTCCCAGGGCGACGAGCAGGCAGGCGCCGGTCACGCTGACACGAAGACAGACGGATGAAGGCACTCTACTGACTTACCCTACCAGAAAGGGTAGCGCGGGCCACGCAGATGCTCCACATTGACGGCAGCCAGCGATCCGGCAGCGGCACCGTCGTGCGCACCGCCGCGGTGCTGGCAACGTTGCTGGGCAGGGACATATCGCTGACCAACATCCGGGCACGGCGCCAGATGTCAGGGCTCCGCCCTCAGCACCTCAAGGCGGTCGAGGCACTGGCGGCGATGACGGGTGCCACGCTGGCCGGCGCCGGGGTCGGGTCGTCCTGGTTGCAGGTCAGGAGAGCCCGCGCCATCCGGGCCGGGGCCTACAGGTGGGATATCGGAAGCGCCGGCTCGACCACGCTCCTGGCGATGACCGTCCTCCCGCTGGCCCTGTATGCGGACGGCAGCAGCCGGTTTCGGATGACGGGCGGGCTGTTCGCAGACTTCGCGCCGTCGGCCTTCCACCTGCGACACGTCGTGCTGCCCACACTCTACCGCATGGGGGTGCGCGCGGACGTGGAGATTGTGCGTCCGGGATACGCGCCCAAAGGCGGCGGCGTGTTGGAGCTGACGGTCCGCCCCGTGGGGGCCCGCCTGTCGGCGCTGGTGCTGGGCGAGCAAGGCCGCGTCGTGCGCGTCTGGGGCGTGGCCCTGAGCTCTCACCTGGAGGACCGCCGCGTCAGCCACCGTATGGCAGACCGGTGCCGCAGGCGGCTGGCCGATGCCGGCCTGGATGCGGACATCGAGGTCGTCTACGACCGCTCGGCGGGACAGCCTGGCGCGGCGCTGGCGGTGTTTGCCGAAACAGACACCGGCTGTCTGCTCGGCGCTGACCGGGCCGGCGCACCAGGCCGGCGTTCGGAGACCATTGCGGATAGCGTGGCAACCATGCTCCTGGAGGATTTGGGGGCCCGCGCAACCGTGGACCGGCACCTGGCCGATCAGCTGATCCTCTACGCCGCCCTGGCGGAAGGTACCTCGACATACGTAGTGCCTGCCGTCACCGAGCATGTGGACACCAATTGCTGGCTCGTCGAGAGCCTGCTCGGCGCCGGCATCGAGTGGCAGGACCGGGTGCTTCGCATCCACGGTGTGGGGTTCGAGCGGTCGCGGGCGGAACGTGTGGTTCGAAGCTGATACTCCCATCGGCTCGACGACCGATGGTCACACCCGCGCATCTCCGGTAAAATGATGTTGGTGGTGGGCGTGCAGTACGTGCTGTTTCGCTGTCCCCGTTGCGGGGGTGAACTTCTCTGCCCGCAGACCCCTTCCCGCGAACCGGTGGCCGCGTACTGCCTGTGCCGCGCCCCCAATGCCCCGCCCGGCCCGCGCACGCCCGAGCGTATGGAACGCGTCGGCATCCTCCCCGAGGTGACCGCGCCGGACGCGTTGGTCAGCCAAACCCGCTGAGCCGCCCGACCGAACGGTCTCGAAAGGTCTCCCTGGTCTCTCCCTCAGCGGGGAAACCAGTGCCGCGTGCGATTGCGCGCCGAGCAGACTGACCACATCACCGGCACCGCGATGAGGACCCCTGGACGTGGTCAGGGCGGCGCCGTTCGCGAACCAGATGAGCACGCGTTCTCATATTCAAGTAAATGAATTCCATCCTCGCCGTTACCGGGTCTTGGGTGCACGACCGATCCATGGGGTCGGTGGATTCGCTGGAGATTCCACCCGGACCTCAGGCGTTGCCGAGCAGCAGGGGCTCGCGATCCGTTGGGCACCCGATTGCCTCTGGGAAAACCAGATTGTATGTTGCAATTGAGATATATTAAGAATTGGCGCGTTCATGAGCGACTGGGTGAACGAGGTCGCCATCGTGCTGCCCGGCGTCCGGTACACCGCCCTGGAGATGCTGCTTGGCGAGGCGTGAGGGAGGCGGACCCGATGCTGCTCCGCGAGTTCAAGTACCAGCTCTTCCCCCCCGAATGCAATCCCAACGCCGAGACGCTGAACTGCCTCGCGGCCTTCTCCGACGATGTCTCCGCCGTCTTCCCGTATCTGAATGCCACGCTCCGGGGCTGTGTCTTTCGACCTGAGGCCGGCATCCTCAGCTTCCGCCACGAGGGGAAGTTCTTCACACTCTTTCCCCGCCGTGTCGCCATCACCCGGATCAACGATGACGATGATGCGCAGCGCACCCTGGCTTGGCTTCGCGACCTGATCAACCAGACCGCCGAGGCCCGGGACACCATCACACCCAGCTACAAGAGCGCTGACGCCCTCAAGGCGCTCGACCTCTACAAGCTCCTCCCGGGCCTGAACTGTAGAGAGTGCGGTGAGGCCACCTGTCTGGCGTTCGCCCTCAAGGTCGTCGCCCAGGCCGCGGAGATCGCCGCCTGCCGACCGTTGTTCTCCGGACAGTATGAAGAGCGACGCGAGCGGATGGTGGAGACCCTGCTCGGCGCCGGCTACGAGGTCCCTGCCACGCTCATGTGAGATCCGCCCGGGAGAGCCGCAGACCACGCAGGAAGGAGAGGATGAGGCATGCGCCTGCCCCACATCGCCCGCCGATGGCTGTCCGACCGCGCCCATGCGGACGCGCTGGCCGGCCTCACCGACCACCTGTTGCGCCGCGACCGCGTGCGCCAGATCCTGGTGCGGAGCATCCGTCGTCGGCTCTACCAGAGTCTGGAGACTAGTGCCAAGGACTCGCCGCGGCCGCGCCGCGTCCTGGACGACAAGCGCGACGCGCTGGACGCGCTGATCTGCTCCGTCGAACGCGGGCTACGCGCCGGTGTGATCGCGCCGGGCGTCAGCCGCATCATGCTGCGCAACCTGGTCTCCCGCGCGATCCTGCGCAGCGATCGCGAACAAGGCGCGGCGCGCCGACGCTTCGCCGCCACCCATGGCGGTTGCGAGCCGCCAGGCTTCCTGGTCATCAGCCCCACCAAGTCGTGCAACCTACGTTGCACCGGGTGCTACGCCAACTCCGGGCCTTCGGGTGAACGCCTGGACTGGCACATCTTCGACCGCATCATCACCGAGGCCAAGACCCAGTGGGGCATCGGGTTCTTCACCATCTCCGGCGGTGAGCCGCTCGTCTACCGCTCCCAGCGCAAGGGTATCCTGGACGCGGCCGAGCGGCACAACGACTGCCTGTTCATGATGTACACCAACGGCACCCTGATCACCAACCGCGTGGCCGCTCGCATGGCCCAGATTGGCAACCTGACGCCGGCCATCTCGGTCGAGGGCTGGGAGGCGCGCACCGACGCGCGGCGCGGGCCGGGGGTCTTCCGTCAGGTGCTGGAAGCCATGGACAGGCTGCGCCAGGCTGGCGTGCCGTTTGGGATCTCGCTCACCGCCACCCGGGAGAACTGCTACGAGATCCTCTCGGATGAATTCCTGGACTTCTTCTTCGAGGAGCAGAAGGCTCTCTACGGGTGGCTCTTCCAGTACATGCCCATCGGCCGCGGCTTCACCCTCAGCCTGTTACCGACCGCCGAGCAGCGGGTCTGGATGTGGCGCCGGACCTGGCAGATCATGCGCGAGCGCAAGTACTTCCTGCCAGACTTCTGGAACTGCGGGACGCTGTCCGACGGGTGCATCGCGGGCGGCCGCGAGGGCGGCTACCTGTATGTGGACTGGAGCGGCAAGGTCATGCCCTGCGTCTTTGTCCCATACTCTCCGGTCAACATCTACGACGTCTACCGCGACGGCCGCACGCTGAACGACGTGCTGGAGGAGCCCTACTTCCGCGCGATCCGCCAGTGGCAGTGGGACTACGCCTATGGCCAGCGGAGGCCCGAATGCCACGGGAACTGGCTCATCCCGTGTTCCCTGCGGGATCACTACGACGTGGGTCGGCGGCTGATCGACACCTACCGGCCCGAACCCGAGGACGAGAGCGCCGCCGAGGCGCTGGCAGACGACAGCTACCTGGCCGGGATGCTCGCATACGACAGGGAGCTGGCGACGGCGTTCGACCCCATCTGGCAGGAGCACTATCTGGGGATCCGGAGCACGAGCGGGCAGACGGCAACGAACGATTGAACGGCAAGGAGGGTCCGGGCCTGCGCAAGGCGCTCCGCCTGACGGCGCTGGTCTTTCCGTGCCTGTACGCGTTCGCCTCTCAGGTGGCCACGGTGATCTTCGTGGCCAGCCTGCTGGTGGTCCTCGCCGGGCTCGAGGTCGCCCGTCTACGCCATCCGGCGGTGAACGAACGGCTCTTCGGCTGCGCAGGCGCCGTCCTCCGCGAGGGCGAGCGCAGCCGGGTGACCGCCATCACGTGGTTCGTGCTGGCGTCGCTCCTGCTAGGAGCCCGTCCCGGAAATGGCGTCGAGATGAGATGCTATGAGACCTGACCTGCTTGTGAAGCGAGTACCAGGCCAGGAAAGCTCTTGGGCCGGGATCATCCCGTGCTCACCCTC
>JAVKIJ010000124.1:0-5701 GCA_031459535.1 Candidatus Fervidifonticultor quintus
CCCCCCAACCCCCCACCCCAACCCTCCCCCAAAATCCTCAACCCAAACCACCCTCAACCCTCTCCTCACCAACATCTCCCCTTACTACAACTCAACGCCGCGCGCCTGAAGCCCGAAGGCCACATTCTCCGCCACCGTCATGTGCGGCCAAAGGGCGAAGTTTTGAAACACCATGCCCACTCGGCGCTTCGCTGCCGGAACGAACACGCCGCGGTCGGGAAACGCCACGGGACGGCCCGCGATCCGGATCTCGCCCTCGTCCGGCCGCTCCAGGCCCGCGATGAGGCGCAGCACCGTCGTTTTCCCGCACCCGGAGGGTCCCAGAAGGGTGAAGAACTCGCCTGTCTGGACCGCTAGGTCCAGAGCGTCCACGGCACGGACGGTTCCGAAGCGCTTGGTCACGCGGTAAAGTTCGATGGCGGGCGGACGCGCGTTCATCGTGACCCAGGCGGGGTCCCGCCGTTACTGTACCCGGCACCCGGTCGGGTCAATCGCTCCAGCCGCCGTGCCGCGAGCTCACCGAGCACCGTCAGGAGAACCAGGAACAGAATGATGGCGTCTGCGAACTGAGGCAGCCCCTGCTCCGTGTAGCGGAAAGTCGCCATGGTCAGGGTCCGGTACGCAGGGGTCGCCAGCAGGATGATCAGGGAGAGCTCCCGCATGGCGGACGCGAAGGCCAACAGCCCGCCCGACACTATGCTGGGGGCGAGCAGGGGAAGGACAACCCGCCGAAGCTGGAAGAGCAAGGGGGCGCCCGCCACGGCGGCTGCCTCCTGCAGCTCTCTGGATACCTGGAGAAGTGCCGCCGTGGTGGCCCGCACCGAAAAGGGAAGGTACTTGATCACGCAGACCAAAACCAGCACAAGGAAGGTGCCGTAGAGGGAGGGGACAGGTCCCCAAGGCCGTAGGGATGCGGCCAAGTAGACGGCGCCCAAGGCGATGCTAGGGATCAGGTACGGGAGGAACGTAAGCTGGTCCAGGAGGAGCCCCGCCAGGGTGGCGCGGCAGCGAACGATGAGCTGCGCCACGAAAAGCCCTGCAAGGGCGGTCAGGCAGGACACGGACACAGCGAGGCGCAGGCTGTTCCCCGCGGCTGCGAGGATGGAGCGGTTTCGAAGGATCCCTGGTTCGCCGTCGGCGAGGGGAGGTTGCGAAGCGCCGGCCCAGAAATGGAGGGTCAGGTTTCGGAGCGAGTAGTCATCGGGATATTTCATCAGGCTCTCCCACAGGAGAAGGAGCAAGGGCGTGGCGACGACCCACAGGACGAAGCTCCACGTCAGGGCCGCGACCGCGGGGCGCCAGCGGCCCAGGCGGACCTGCCTTGGTCGGACGCCGCGGCCGCCCACGGTGACGTACCCCCGACGGGCCCCCAGTAGCCGTTGTCCCAAGTAAACGGCGGCCGCGGAGATGAGCAGGAGTACGATGGCGACGACATAGCCCTGGGCGACCGCGCCCGTGCTGAGGTGCGCGTAGAGGATGGTGGCGAGGGTGTAGTAGCGGATGGGAGCCCCGAGCAGGTAGGGGGTCGCAAACGCCCCCAGCGTACGTGAGAAGGTCAGAACGAACGCCGACAGTACGGCCGGCAGGACGAGGAACAGGATGACGCGGCGCCAGATGAGCAGGAGCGGAGCGCCCGTCAGCTCTGCCGCTTCCTCCAAGCTGGCGTCCACGGACCGGAACGCGGGTACCAGCAACAGGAACGCGAAGGGGAAGTAATGGAGCGCGAGGACGACCACGATGGGGATCGGGCCATACGCCAGCCAATCCGGGGGCGAGGCGCCGGTGAGGTAGTGGAAGAGGCTTCCTCCTCCCGCCGCGTCGGTTCGGAAGGCTGCCAGCCACGCCAGAGCTATGGTCCAGCTCGGCATGATGAACGGAATCACGGCGAGGATCTGGAGCGACCGGGTGCCGGGCAGGTCGGTCCGGGCCACAAGCCACGCGAGAGTTGTCCCCAGAAGGAGAGCCAGGGCGGCCGAGGTGAGGGAGGTCAGCAGGGAGTTGGCAAGGGGCTGGTAGAACGCGTTGCGGCTAATCGGCCCCGTAAGCGTGCGTTTCCAGTGTGCCAGGGTCTTGGTTCCGGGCTCCAGGCCGGGGTCCAGCCGCAGGTCTGCCTCAGACCAGGTCACCGTGGCGTCCAACAGCTGCAGGAAGGGGAGGACCACCAGGATGCCGAGGAGGCCGAGGGAGACCGCCACGGCGAGCCAGACCGAGAGGGTGCCTCGCGCCCGGAGCCGGTTCACGTGGACTCGGAGTACCGATGCCCGGACCATGTTGCGTTTGCTCTCTCGGGACGGCGTCAGCGCAGGTGGCGGATCCAGAAGTCCCGCACTTTTGCGGAGTGCGTCCAGATGGCGCTGTGATCCGGGTCCCAGAACCTGAGCTGGTGGGGGAGGGGCATTCCGCGCGGCGGCGGTACGTCTGCTCGCGCCGGCAGGTGGCCGACGATGTGGTAGGGGGTAAAGCCTCCCCCGCCTTTCTCGTCCCCCATGAGCCAGCGGATAAAGAGTTTGGCCGCCGCCGGGTGGGGAGCGAAAGCCGGGATAGCGATCACGGCCCGGTCGCTCACAGCGGCCACGGGTTCCACAGAGAGGGCCACGTCAACCTGGAGGGCCGGATTGCGCTCCTTTAGGCGCATCAGCGACCAAGCCGAGATTCCCACCGGGGGCCGGGCCTGTCCGGCGCGACCGACGGCCTCTACCACCGCGTCCGCCGAGGGGACCACTACCACCCCGTTCTGGAGCAACCGACGGATCCACTCGTAGCCCGCGTTCTCCACTCCGGGGCCCAGGGTCAACGGCCCGTACTTGGCCCGGTACGCCCGGGCCATCTCCTCGTGTCGGACTGTGACCATCACGAGGTATGCGAGGAATTCGGGCAGCTTGAGGGGATCTGGGAACAGGACCCGCCCCCGCCATTCCGGTTGCGTGAGGTCCCACAGGTTGTCTACGGGAGGAGTGGCCGACCGCTCCGGGTTGTAGTAGAGCACCCGGAAGTTCAGCTGGTGGCTGAGGAATGGCTCTCGGTACCGGCGAGGGATCTTGGTGACCAGGTCCGGCGGCACGTAGTTCACCACCATGCCGCGCGGTGCCAGCAGGTGGACCAGCTCCGGCATGCCGATTAGGAAGATGACGTCCGCGAGGTAGTTACGGGCCCGCTGCTCTGCCAGGACCTTGGTCAGGATCTCCGCGCCGTCGATGTCGAACCAGTTCACCTTGATGCCGGGGTAGCGCTGCTCGAAGGTGCGGGCCACCACCGCGATTCTGGAGGAGTAAGAGTAGACCGTGACCGAACCTTCCTGCCGCGCCTGACGGTACAGTGCGGCCTCGTCGAACCGCGGCTCCGTGTAAGGGCCGAGGCGGGAGTCCCGCAGCCACCGATCGAGGGCTCCGGGGACGGGTGCCGCGGGCAGCGGGACCGCGAGACCGACGGCTGCCGCCAGGGCCAGGATCCCCGAGGCAAGCGCCGCGGCCCGCGACGGACGCATAACTGCCACCCCCCACAGGCTTTTAGGATGTTTGTCTAGCCTTTCAGACAAGTTTATGCTAGAGGGCGGGTCCGCCGGTGTCAAGAGAGGGCCGGAGGCGTGCACGAGACGACGGTGCCCGAACTCAGGAGGGCGCGTTGAGGCTGGATCGGGACAGCGGGGTACCCCTGCACGTGCAGATCCGGGAGCTGATCCGCCTGGGCATCGCGCAGGGGACCTGGCGGGTGGGGGAAACCCTGCCGCCGGAGGAGGAGCTGGCGCGGGCCCTGCGGGTCAGCCGCGGGACCGTCCGTCAGGCCCTGGGCCGGCTGGCCCACGAGGGCCTGGTGGTCAGGCACCGCCGGCTCGGCACGCAGGTAGTCAGGGTGCCGGAGGCCGGTGGGCTGGTGTTTGTGTCGCCCTTCCGCGCCATCCAGGCGGCCGGCATGGAGCCGCGGGTCCAGGTCCTGTCGTTGAAGAAGCGGCCCACGCCGCGCCGGGTGCTCCAGGCCTGGCGCTCTGCTGGAGGACCCGGGGTGCATGGGTGGTCCGTATTTTTTGACCGGGTGTTCTGGGCGGGTCAGGAGCCCGTGGCGCGTGGGCGTTCCTGGGTGCCCGCACGCCGTTTCGGCGGCCTGCTGTCCATGGACCTTTCCCGACGGGCGTTCCTCGAGGTCCTGGCGCGGGAGTTCGGGGTCGTCATCACGCGGATCGACGAGCGCATGGAACTCACCGCGATGTCCGCGGAGAACGCCAGGCTGCTGGGGACACGCCAGGGAAGCCCGTGCCTTGCGGTGACCCTGTGCCAGTGGTCGAGGACGGAGCCGGTGGAGTACGCGGAGTTCTGGCTGGACCCCAGGAAGTCCCGGTACCTGCTGACGGGGGCCATGGACGTCCAGGACGCGGGTGGCCGCCTAGTGACAAACCTGGGACCGCTATCCTGGGAGGAGCGGCCGCCGGCGGCCGCGCGGGGCGTTCGGCGCCGTCCGTAGACTGGCCCCGAGCGACGGGGTCTGCCCCGAGCCCTCTCGGCGTCAGGGCCGGTCCGGTTTTGACCAGTTTCGGCCGGTTGAATTTTGACCCACCCTGCAATTAGCTCTCCGGTTTTGACTCGACGTCGCGGAAGAGCCCGGCCCGGCGCTTCTCCCGCAGCCGGTAGCTTTCGCCCCGGATGTGATCGCATGGCTGTGGTGCAAGAGCCTGGATCGGTACCGGTTCCGACCCGGTACGAGGCCCGCTCTGTGTTGTTCGCCTGCCTGGAGGGGTTTTACACTGCTGTTGGACGTCATCGGTGCGCCTGCCGCTCCAGCTGGCGCAGCTTCCGCCGGGTGGTCTGGAGCCGGGCCTCCTGGTTAGGAGGGCAAGGCCGACGGACCCGGTGGGCGGTGAGCAGGTCCGACGGTGACCGATCGGACGACCTGTGGCGGGCCTGGACCTTCACGTGGATGGTCTCGGTCGGGGGCGTCCTGCCGCCCCTGGGGCCCCACGGGTTCCAGCCCGGGGGCCCCGCCTACCACCTGGTGGGCTTCTCGGTGCTAACGGTTCTCCTGTCCCGGAGGATGCCAGCCGTTCGCGCGGCGGCCCTGGCGTGGCTGTACGGGCTCCTCATGGAGGGGGTGCAGAGCTTCCTGCCCTACCGCGGCGCGGAGCTGGGGGATCTGGCGGTGAACCTGGTGGCCGTGGCCCTGGGGATGGTGGCGGTAGCCGTTCGGGGGCTGGCACCGGGTCGCTAGGGTGGCTGCGACAGGCTGACCGTGGTGCACTGCGTTAGCCCTGCGGTCGCGCGGATCCACCGTTCGGAGGGTGTGAATCCGCCGACCAGCCGGTTGCGCGGTGGCCCGGGGTCTGGTACACAACAGGCAGGGCTTGTCAGGGAGGTGAGAGGGGAACAGTTGGGTTGCAGCGCCAGGACCCGCAGCCTGTGTGGGCTGCGGGTTGACGAGGCGGGGGATCTCGACGGGAAGCTCTGGCTTCCTGCTCGGCGGGTGACCCCAGGCCCACCGGCGGGCCTCCGGAAACCCATCCGGTGCGCAAAAGGTAGCTGACAAAGCCCGGGGGCGACCCCGGGACAAAAGGCTGCCGGCCGGCGCCGTCCTGAGCTGACCGTCGCGCTGGGCGTCCCACCTGAGCGCGAGGGTCCCACGAGAAAGTCAACCGACCCCCGGCCCCGCTTTTTGCGGGCTGACAGGAAATCCGTGTGCGCGAAAGGAGGGGAGCGTATGCGCACCACCCTGAGCG
>JAVKIJ010000125.1:0-5613 GCA_031459535.1 Candidatus Fervidifonticultor quintus
CGACGACCCCTGCCAGCTCCATGGGTTCCTCCTTCGATCCTTCTACGGCACCGGATTCCTGGGCGGCTCGCCGCGGACCACCACCCGGATGATCTCCTCGGCCGTGCGACGGCGGTCCTCCTCCTCCGCCTCTTCCGAGTACCACGCTACATGGGGGGTGACCAGCACGTTGTCCATCGCCACCAGCTCCTGCGGAATCTGAGGCTCGGTCTCCAGGACATCCAGGCCCGCCGCCGCAATCGCGCCGGTCCGTAGCGCCTCGACCAGTGCCGCGGTGTCGATGAGCCCGCCGCGGCTGACGTTGATGATGGTGGGACGCCGCACCATCCGTGCGATGGACTCCGCCGATATCACGTGCCGCGTCTGCGGTGTCAACGGCGCGTGAAGGCTGAGGATGTCGGCCCGGGCGAAGAGCTCCTCGAGCGAGACCGGCTCCACGCGCTCCCGCCTGAAGACCTCGGTAGGCACGATCGGATCATGGGCCAGCACGGCGCCGACAATTTCCCGCATCTTGGCCGCGAACCGCTGACCGATGCGGCCGAAGCCCAGCAGACCCAGCGTCTGTATGCGCAGCCGGTGGACGGGCCGTAGCGGAGGGTCCCAGTGCCTCGCCCGGGTGCGGTCCCGGTACTCCAGGAGACGGCGCTGCAGCGCTAGCAGCAACGCGACCGCATGGTCGGCCACCTCCTCGGTGCAGTAGTCCGGCACGTAGCACACCTCGATGCCGCGCGCCCGGCAGGCGGCCACGTCGATCATGTCGTATCCCACGCCGGGCCGCACGATCACCTTGCAGCGCTCCAGGTGGGCCGCCACCCGGGCTGTGATACGGGCGTAGACGTTGATGATCGCCACGGCATCGCGCGCGGCAGCGATGACCTCGTCTTCGGTGTCGCACTGGGCCGGGTGTAGCTCCAGGCCGACCTCGGCCAGCAACGCGCGTTCCAGGCTCAGGTCGTGGCTGAAGTTGAGGACGGCGACCTTGCCGCGCGACGGTGCCACACTCATCCCTTGACACCCCCCAGGGTCAGGCCGGACACAATGTACCGTGATGCCGCCGTATAGAGCACGACCACCGGAACCGAGGTAAGCATCGCCCCAGCCATGATCTCGTTCCACTTAGGGACGTCGGCCAGGATCAGGCTGGACAGGCCCAGCGGGATCGTCTGCGCGCTCCCAGTGAGGATCACCAACGCGTAGAGGTACTCGCTCCAGCACAGCGTAAAGGCGAAGATGAGCGTGGCCACCACGCCGGGGCTGGCCAGGGGCAGGGTCACGTGCCGCAGCACCTGGAGTCTCGAACACCCGTCGATGAGGGCCGCCTCTTCGAATTCGGCCGACAGGCTCCGGAAATAGCTGGTCAGCACCCAGGTCGCGTAGGGAATGGTAATGGTGGGATAGACCAGCATCAGGCCCCAGATCGACTTGGCCACGCCCAGCCGTGTCACCAGGATGTAGAGCGGAATGAACAACAGCGCCGGCGGCAGCAGGTAGGCGACCAGGATGCCAGCGCCGATCAGGTCGCGTCCGGGGAACTGGAAGCGTGACAGGCCGTAGGCGGCCAGGGTGCTGAGGAAGATCGAGCCCAGCGCCACCACCACGGCTGTTGCCGCGCTGTTGACCACCCACGAGACGAATCCGGTCTTGGCAAACAGATTGGCATAGCCCACACCGGTGGGTGCCACCGGCCACAGCGCCGGCACCAGGCTGTAGATCTCGCCGACGGGCTTGATCGAGATGACCAGGATCCAATAGATCGGAAACAGCGCGATCAGCAGCATGCCCGCCAGCAGCAGGTCGCTGAGCACCCGGGGCAGCCTGCGCCGCACCGCTAGACCTCCCCCCGGAGCACGGAGCGGGTCGCCCATCCGATCAGCACCACCAGGAACGGCACCGACGCCACCGAGATGGCGATGGCCCGACCCAGATCCAGGTTAAGAAAGGCCGTGGTGTAGGTGAGCGTGGCGAAGACCTGGGTGGAGTTGGCCGGACCGCCCCGGGTCAGTACCCAGATGATCTGGAAGTCGTTGAGCGTCCAGATCGTGGAGACGATCGTGACCAGCAGGGCCACGTTGCGTACAGACGGCAGGGTGATGTGGGCGAACTGCTGGACCACGTTGGCACCGTCGATCTCCGCCGCCTCATAGTGCTCCCTGGGGATGGTCTGCAGCGCGCCGAGCAGGCTGATCCCGAAGAAGGGCGTGCCACGCCAGACGTTGGTCAGCACCACGGCCACCATGGCCCAAAATGGGGTCCCCAGCCAGTCGATCGGCCGGGCGACCACGTGGGCCTTCAACAGCAGGTAGTTCAACACACCGCCGGTGGAGCTGTAGAGCAACTGAAACGTCAGCACCGTGATGATGGTGGGGATGGTCCAGGGCAGGAACAGCAGCGCTCGCCAGAGGTTGCGCAGCGGCCGCTCCTGGTTCAGCACCAGCGCCATGACCATCCCGAAGACCAGCTTGGCGGTAATCGCCGCGGCGGTAAACACCAGGCTGTTGCGCACGGCGATCCAGAACAGCGGTTCGCGGACCAGGTCCAGGTAGTTTCCCAACCCGATGAACCGACCGGGCGTGCCGATGCGCTTGTCGGTCAGGCTGGTGAACAGCGCCGAGGCAAAGGGATAGGCCTGGACAGCCAGCAGATAGGCGATGACCGGGCACGCCAGGAGGAAGCCGAACCTGGCCGTGCGCATGCCCAGGCCCGGGCGCCTAATGGCCAACATGGGCGCAGGCAGGGTAGCGGGAGGGGCGGGGCGCCGTTCCTCTCCCGCCCCGGGCAACGCCGGGCCCGCGCATGACTACTTGCCGAACTTGCTGATCACCTTGGTGATCTCGGCCTGCAACCACTTCAAGACGTCGTCTGTCGGCTGCTTCTGCACCACCATCCGCTCGACCGCGTCGGTAAGCAGCCGCGAGTTGGCCACCTCGCCGGCCGCCGGGGTGAAGGGCCCGGGATAGCCGAGGAACCGGTAATAGAGCGGGGTGAGGGTGAAGGTGCGACCAGCCTCGCTGCGCCAGAAGTCGTCCTCTGACAGCCGCGGGTAGGGCGAGACGACCTGGTAGCCCGACGCCCGCATCCAGACCCGCTGCCAGTTCTGATCCAGCATGTAGGCGACCAGCCGCTTGGCCAGCTCCGGATTGCGCGACCTCTTGAAAATGCCCAGGTTGTTGGACAGGCCCACGATGAACCGGCCCTTGGGACCGCGCGGGACCAGGGCGAACCCTGTTCTCTCCATCAGGTCCTGCCGGCTGGTGCTCAACACGTAGTACACGCTCCCCACGTTGATGATCATGGCCGCCTGACCCGACAGATAGGCGCGGTTGTTGCCAGCGTCGTCCCAGCCGATCGCCCCCGGTGGCGTGATGCCCATGGTGAAGAAATCCCGAAGCCAGTTGAACGCCACCTTGCCCTCGGGCGTGTTGATGTTGGCGCCCTTACCGTCCGCCGTGAAGAGCGCGGCGCCGTGGCTCCAGAGGATGTCTCGCATCCACCACTCTGAGTCCGAGTTGCCGCGGCCCAGGCCGAAGCCCGCGCCGTAGACGCCTGCCGCAGGGTCGGTGAGCTTCTTTGCATACTGAATGAATTCGTCCCAGGTGTTGGGCGCGCGGGTGAGCCCGGCCTTCTGGAACAGGTCCTTCCTATAGAACAGAATGGTGGACTCCGACCAGAACGGCACGGCCCACTGCTTGCCCTCGAACGTAATGGCCGAGACCAGAGAGTCGGTCATCTTGGCATTGCTGGCCTGGACTTGCTTGACGACATCGGAGAGGTCCAGCAGCACGCCCTGTTTGTAGAACTGCCCGACCTCCTGGTAGCCGAAGAAGCTCACGTCGGGCACGTTGCCCGACTCGATGGCCGCGCTCCACTGCGGCCGGAAGTCTTCATAGGGGATCAGACGCAGGTCAACGGTGACCTGGTTGGCCCGCTCGAACTCTTTCACACGAAGCGCCACGGCGTCATTGGACGGCTCCACGAACGTCTTCTTCATCCAGAAGCTCAGCGTGGGGCCGGGTGCTGGACGCGCGGGCACTGCCAGCGCGACGACCAGCAGCGCCGCGGCGGCGAACACCGCGGACGGGATCCGCAGGTTGCCTCTCATTTCAATCCTCCTGTAGGCGGAGCGTGACCGCGACGGCTCCACCCGGGTCCAGTCCATCGTAACCCTCAAGCGAACCCCGGGATATCGGGTAAGAACCTGATATCGTTCTCACATGGGGCCGACCTGGCCGGCGTCCGCCGGTCAGGCCCCCGCGAGGTGCGTCATGCCCAGCTGACGGTACCGTTCCCGCCAGGTGGGGGCGTCCGGTTCCAGCCCCCGCGCGCGAGCGACCCGATAGGCCAGCAGCGCCGCCACCGGGACGAGCGCCAGCGAGGCAAAGGACTCGTACGCCGGGGCCGCGACCGGCACGTGCCAGTGCCCGGCAGCGCCGCGCGGGCCGATCTCGAGCAGCGGCGCCCCCCACGTTCGTACGCGGCTGGCGACCTGGGCCGAGCCTTCGTCGGCGGGGCTCCCGGTATACAGGGCGACGCAGAAGGTACGCGAGCTCACCATGGTCGCCGGGCCCGAGGCCATCTCCCAGGTCTCACTGCCCTCCGCGTGGAGGAGCGCCATTTCCTTCATCTTGAGCGCGCTCTCTGCGGCCGCGGCGTAACCGCTGCCGGCGCCAAAGTAGAAGGCGTGCTCCATAGACGCCAGCACGTCCACCGCACCGCCCAGGGCCGCTTCGGCGCCCCGGAGGGCCTCGGCGCAACGGTCGGCCGAGGCCGCGAGATCGGCGACGTACGGCCGGGGAGCGCCGAAGTACTCGAGCACCAGCAGGTGGGCCGCGGTCAGCGTGGTGGCATAGGTTTTCGTCATGACCGGCACACGGCTGGGGCCTCCCCCGCAGACCAGCACCATGTCAGCAAGCCTCGCCAGGGAGGAACCGGGGACCTGGGTGATTCCGATCCGCAGACACCGCCCGCGCCACCGATCGAAGACCGCCAGCACGTCGCGGAATTCTCCCGAAGCGGACATCCCTATGATCGTATCCCACGGACCGAGCGCCGGCGTCAGGTGCCGGAAGTCCCCGGCGGGCACGGCCAGAAAGAGGGGGGCCTCCGGGCCCGCCAGCGCCCTGGCCGTGTAGCCAGCAGCCAGCCCTGTGTAGTGAGATGTGCCGTTGCCGACAAAGAACACCCGGCGTGTGGCGCGCTCGCGCATGGCCGTCGCCGCGTCGTGTGCGGCGGACGCCACTGCGTCCAGGGTCGCCCGGATGGCCTCCGGGGTTTCGTAGATCTCCGCCGGGATAATCTCCGCTCGGTTACCCACGACCGCACACCAGCCGGCAGAGGTGGTCGGGCAGCACCTCAAGGAGGCTGCCGATGACCAGGTCGGCGGCCCCCAGGCCGAGCCGCGCCGGCGTATCGCGGGCGACCGCCACGGCCACCATGCCCGCCCGCTTCGCTGCTTCGACCCCGGCCTCGGCGTCCTCAACGACCACACACCGGTGCGGCGGCACGCCCAGCGCAGCCGCCGCGCGCAGGAAGATCTCGGGATCCGGCTTGCCCGCCGCGACGTCGTCGCCGCTCACCAGGGCATGGAACTGATCGGCGAGCGCCAGCTCGTTGAGA
>JAVKIJ010000126.1:0-5593 GCA_031459535.1 Candidatus Fervidifonticultor quintus
CCCTTCGGCCTGGGCATCCGAGACGGCACAGTATACGTAGGTGGGGTGTGCGACGCCAGCAACGGCGGCACCGCGGCCGACCTGGTGGCCTACGTCTACAGCTACACCATCGCCGGCGGCTTCAGCGCCTCGCCGGTGCTCACCTTCCCCCTGAACTACAACCGCGAGTGCGCGGACACCGGCTATTCCCAGACCACGATGCCGTTCTGCGGCCAGGACAACAGCAACAGCCCGACGCGCGGGCCGGACGCGGACTGGCGGCCGTGGAGCGACAACATCAACGTCATCGTCAACAACGCGTCCTACGGGTTCCAGAGCCTCTCGCCGGCCGACGCCGGCTACGGCTCCTACCCCATGCCGATGTTGACCGACATCGTGTTCGACGGCGAGGACATGATCATCGCCCTGCGCGACCGCACCGGCGACATGCTGGGCCATGAGGATCCGGGGCCGACTGAAAGCAACCCCACCGGCACAGACATCATCGAGATCGCCAGCGGCGACATCCTGCGCGCCAGCCCCAACGGCTCCGGGGGGTGGACCATCGAGAACAACGCGCAGTCCAACCCGGCCGGCATCTTCGGCCCTGCCGGCACGACGTTGCCCGGCGGCAAGGTGCTGGGCGCGGGCGGCAACGAGGGGCCTGGCGGGGGCGAGTTCTACTGGAACGACCGCTACGATCCCAACCACGACGAGACCAGCTTCGGCAGCCTGGCCCAGGCAGCGGGCTTCGACGAGGTGGTCTACTCGGCCATGGACCCGGTGCTGGGCGGGCCCATTTTCTCGGGCGGCATGCGGCAGCTCAGCCACGTGGACGACCACCCGGACATCGCCGGCACCAACAACGACGGGGACTACGTGCGGGCGCAGGTGCTCTACGACCCGACCAACAACGGCAGCCTCCCCGGCCGGACCTTCGGCAAGGCGGCGGGCATGGGCGACATCGAGCTGATGCTGCTGCCGGCGCCCATCGAGATCGGCAACCGGGTGTGGCGGGACGACAACGGCAACGGCATCCAGGATCCCAACGAGCCGCCGCTGGCCGGGGTGATGGTGGAGCTGTGGCAGGGGTCCACCCTGGTGGGGGTGGCGGTGACCGACGCCAACGGCGAGTACTACTTCGGCGGCGCGGGCCGGGTGAACATGCTGCCCTCCAGCGTGGGCAGCGTGAACGTTCTGGTGAGCGCCTCTTCGGACGACGCCACGCAGAACACGGTAAACGGCAACACTAACCTGACGGCGACGTCGCTGGGGATGCCCAGCAGCACCGGCACCACGCCCAACCAGGCGATCGGGCTGCGCTTCAACAATGTCCCCATCCCCCCCGGAGCTGAGATCTCCAGTGCTTTCATCCAGTTCACGGCATCGGCCAGCGACAGCGGCACAGTCAACCTGACCGTGCGCGGGGAGGCTGCGGACTATCCAGGCACCTTTCTCGCCGGTACTGGCAACTTCAACATCGAAGGCCGTACCCCTACTGCAGCCGCCGTCAGCTGGACGCCGGCTGCCTGGACCAGCGGCAGCCGGTGGTTGGCTGAGCGCACCCCGAGCCTGGTGCCGATTGTGCAGGAAATAGTAAACCGCACGGCGTGGGCGTCGGGCGGGAGCATGGTGTTCGTCATCAGCAACAACGGCACCACCGGGGCCAACCGACGCCAGGCTGCGTCGTGGGACGCCGCCGGCACGGGCAACGAGCCGGAGCTGGTGGTAGGCTACATCACCCGCTATGCAATCGAGCCCAACACCGCCTACGAGGTGCGCATCCCCAACGCAGCGGGGTCCAGCCAGCAGGCGCCGTTGAGCGGCCTGAGCCTGACCACGCCCGACGCGGCGCAGCCGGCCAACGGCAACCTGCCGGCCACCGACAACAACCCCATCACCGACGTGGCGGACTCGGACGCGGTGCTCAACGGCAACGACGCGGTGATTGCGTTCACTACAGGCGGCGCAGGCGTCAACAACCACGGTCTGGACTTTGGGTTTGCCCTCCGCGGCTCGATCGGCAACTACGTGTGGCTGGACGAGAACTCGGACGGGTACCAGGACGCGGGGGAGCGGGGCATTCCCAACGTGCGGGTGGACCTGCGGGACTGCACCACGGGGAACATCCTGGCGACCACGTACACCGATGCGCACGGCGGGTACCTGTTCAGTGGGCTGGCAGCGGGGACGTACTGCGTGGACGTGGACGAGAGCACGCTGCCGCCCGGCATGACGCAGACGCCGTACACCCTGCCGGGGGCGGACTTCGGCAACCAGAACCAAAGCGGCAACGGCTATCAGGTGGTGTTGCCTCCGGGCGGGGAGAACCTAACTGCCGACTTCGGGTACAACTTCAACCCGACCGCATGCGTGAACGACCCGACAGACCCGGCGTGCACCGACGGGAGCGGCGCCATCGGCGACCGGGTGTGGATAGACGGGGACGGGGACGGCGCGCAGGACCCCAACGAGGTGGGCATCCCCGGCGTGTGCGTGGAGCTGGTGACGGCCGGGCCGGACGGGCTGTTCGGGACGGCGGACGACGTGGTGGCGGCGACCACCAACACCGATGCGACGGGGTACTACCTGTTCGACGGGCTGGCGCCGGGTGCGTACGTGGTGCGCATGTGTGCGAGCAACTTTGTGCCGGGCGGTGCGCTGGATGGGTACACGCAGACAGGCGATCCGGACTACTACGGCCTGCCGCTGCCGCCCGGGCAGGGGGATGGCCGGACCACGGCGCCGGTGGTGCTGGCCCCTGGCGATGTGTTCGTGAACGCAGACTTTGGGTACCGGCCGCTGGTGTGCGGGCAGATCGGCGACACGGTGTGGTTTGACGCGGACGCGGACGGCAGCGGGCCGGCCTTGCCGCCGGTGATCGGCGGCGCGCCAGAGAACCAAGGCAACGGCCTCCAGAACGACAGCGCGGAGACCGGCATTCCCGGGGTGACGGTGGCGCTGATCCAGGACCGGAACGCCAACGGGCAGTGGGATGCGGGCGAGCCGATCATCGGCACCGCGACGACGGATGCGGCGGGGCAGTACCTCTTCCCCTGCCTGCCCATCGCCGACGGAGTAGGGACGGACGACTACCTGGTGTGGGTGAACGACACGGACAACGTGCTGGGCGGGAAGCGGCCGACGTACGACCGGGACGGCGGGGTAGCGCCGACGGCCAGCGGTGCGCCGGTGGGCGTGCTCAGCGCAGCGGTGTTGGGGATCAGCGCAGTGGCAGACCTGGGCACGACGCCGGTGATGGACCAGGACTTTGGGTACACGGCTCCCGGCCAGACGAGCGTCTTGGGGCTGATCGGCGACCGGGTGTGGCTGGACGTGGACAGCGACGGGGTGCAGGACCCCGGCGAGCCTGGGCTGGAAGGGGTCCGGGTGGAGCTGCGGGACGCCAGCAACAACCTGCTCGCGGTGACCTACACCGACGAGAACGGGAACTACTACTTCGGCGGCCTGCCGCCGGGGACGTACACGGTGGTGGTGACGCCGCCGGCGGGACTGGCCCAGACCTACGACGCGGACGATGGCACAGGGCCCTTTGCCACGCCCCACCAGAGCACGGTGACCATCGGGGCCGGCGGGATCAACCTGGACCAGGACTTTGGCTACGTGGGCGTGGGCACGGTGGGCAACCTGGTGTGGGAGGACGGGAACGCGGATGGCCTGTGGCAGCCGAGCGAGGCAGGCATCGGCGGCGTGACGCTGGACCTGTACTGGGACCTGAACGGGAACGGCCAGGTGGATCCGGGCGAGCCGCGAGTTGGCACGACGACCACCGACGCAGCCGGCAGCTACCTGTTTAGAGGGTTGCCGGTGGACGACGGGGGCGGGGATGCCCAGTTCGTGGTGGTGGTGACCGACGTGGCCGGCGTGCTGGCGGGGTACTGGCACTCCCTGGGGCGGCCTGGGGTGGACAACAACAGCCAGGCGGACCCGTATGGGGTGACTTTGACCCCGACGGCGCCGAGCGACCTGACAGCGGACTTTGGGTACTACGTGCGGGCGGCGTGCCTGGGCAACTTCGTGTGGCTGGACGGGAACGGGAACGGCATCCAGGACCTGGGTGAGCCCGGTATCAACGGGGTGCGGGTGGTGCTGACGGCGCAGTATGCCGGCGGCGTGAGCTATGCGCTGGCGACGCTGAGCGGGGACGATCCCAGCACGGCCGCGGTGGAGGTAGGCTGGTACGGGTACTGCAACCTGCTGTTGGACGAGGACCAGCGGGCGAGCACGACGGGGACGCCGACGGTGGGTGCGCCGGTGTACACTCTGAGCGCAGTAACGCCGCCGGGGTATACGCCGACCCTGGTGAATGCGCCGGGCAGCACGCCGATGGACGACTCGGACAACCACGCAGGGGTGGACGGGCTGGCGACGCAGGGGCAGGTCAACATCGTGCAGAATGCGAACCCGAACGCAGAGACGGCGCCGATCGCCGGGTACGACTTTGGGTATCAGCAGGTGTTGGACTACGGCGACCTGCCGGACGGGCCGTATCCGACGCTGCTGGCGAACAACGGTGCGCGGCACGCCATCGTGAGCGGCGCGGCGCACCTGGGCCCCGTAGCGCCTGACGCGGAGCCCGACGGCCAGCCGACGGCGGCGGCGAACGGGGACGACCTCAACGGCGTGGACGACGAGGACGGGGTGACCTTCCTGACGCCGCTGATGCCGGGCACCCTGGCCAACATTCGGGTGGTGATCACGGATCCGGACGGGACGGCGTGCCTGAGCGCGTTCGTGGACTTCAACGGTGACGGCGTGCTGGACCCGGTGACGTACGCGGCGATCGACAGCGTGCCCGGCAGCGGCACGGTAGGGGACCTGGCGCTGAGCAGCGGTCCGCACGTGCTGACCATCGTCGTGCCTGTGACGACCGTCGGCACCACGCCGGCGCGCTTCCGGGTGACGGACCAGTGCGGGCAGAGCGGCAACAGCGCAACAGGCCTGGCGCTGAACGGCGAGGTGGAGGACTACATTCTGGCGCAGCTGGGCGACCGGATGTGGATAGACTTGGACGGGGACGGCCAGCAAGACCCAGGGGAGCCGCCGTTGGTGGTCGGCACGGTGCGGCTGCTGGACAGCAGCGGGAACCCGGTGGTGGATGCGTTGGGGAACCCGATCACGACGGTGACGGACGTGAACGGCAACTACAGCTTCCCTGGGCTGCCGCCTGGGACGTACATCGTGGAGTTCGTGCCGCCGCCTGGGTTTGCGTTCACGGCGCCCAACGTGGGGCCGGCTGCGACGGACAGCGACGCGGACCAGGTGACGGGTTGGACGGCGCCGGTGACGGTGGGCGCTGGGCAGGTGGACCTGACGGTGGACGCCGGGGTGCTGGAGGTGACGGGCGTGGCCATCGGCAACCTGGTGTTCTGCGACCTGAACGGCAACGGCATCTTCGATCCGGGCGACAGCGGGCAGGCGGGGGTGACGGTGCGGCTGTACAGTCTGGGCTTGGACAACACGCCGTACACCGGGGACGATGTGCTGGTGGCGAGCACAGTCACGAATGCGCTGGGGTTCTATCTGTTCCTGCCGGTGGCGCCGGGGCAGTACTACGCAGCGGTAGTGGCTGCGACGGTTCCCGGCCCGTGCG
>JAVKIJ010000127.1:0-5589 GCA_031459535.1 Candidatus Fervidifonticultor quintus
GATGGTGAGGGTGAGCACGGGATGATCCCGGCCCAAGAGCTTTCCTGGCCTGGTACTCGCTTCACAAGCAGGTCAGGTCTCATAGCATCTCATCTCGACGCCATTTCCGGGACGGGCTCCTAGGGGCTGGACGACCGCGTGGGCGATCCCCGGGAGCTGTCGCGTACAGAGCGTTGTTCAGCGGACCAGGAATGTCCTCTCGCGTACGAGGCTGCCGTTGAGGCGCAGCTCGAAGCGATATGATCCGGCCGGCGCGCCCTGCCCCCACTCCACCCAGAACCAGAGCGTTCCTGCAGCGGGCGCGTTGCTGCCCAGGGCCTGGGCGACCGTCGTCGACCGCCGCAAGAGTTCCCGTTCGTCCTTGAACCACGCGCCCTCAAGGCTATCCTCGGGCCGAAGCTTCGCGTATCGAAAGTGGGCGTAGATCCGGCGTGTCCCGGCGGAGAACGTGCTGGCCGCGCCCACGGCCTGGCCGCCCTCCACGGCCGTGGCAAAGACGATCGGGTCGATGCGGACCTCTCCCGTAGGACTCGGGGGCGGCGGCGCGGTGGGGGAGGCGGCCGGTGCTCCCGGGCCGAGTAGAGGCTGAGGCCGCGGCTCTGGTCGCTGTTGCGGATGTAGTGAACCCCAGGATCCGTCCCGATCTTGCCGGTTTCCAGCACGGTGAACAGCGGCTTGGTCTGCCCGCCCTCCTCGTAGGTGGCCTGCCGGAATTCCTGCAGGTCGTCGTTGAAGAACTCTTCGGCACTTTTCTGACCGATGGCCGTGTGGGTGATGTTTACCCCCAACCGCTCCCGCCCCGCGCCGTCCAGTTTGCTCATGACCCACAGGATGCGTTCGCTGAACCGCGCCTCGTCGCCGGTCCTCCACCCCGCAGGCACGGCAATCCGGAGCCCATGGCGCTGGTTGACATACACCCCTCCCTCAAAGGCCCAGCCCTTCGAGGCGAAAGGGACCGCGGGAGTCGCGGGCGAGGATGCCTGACCCTCGATCCGGAAGCGACGGGTCTCCGTCTGCCGTTCGCCGATGTACAGGCCAACCCGGTACTCACCCGGCGGCCACCCGTTGGTGGGGCGCGAGTACCAGAAGCTCCCGCTGGTCTGCGCGCCGCCCATGGTCAGCGTCGCCTCGTCGAGGGTTGTGTTGGGTTCGGTCACCCCGGTCTTCTCTGCGAGCCACACGGACTTGATCACGGTCCCCGCCGGGACGCCGGCCAGCGTGAAGAGCACGTAGATGCGCGGGGTGTTCGGCGCGAAGACGGTCTTCTCGGTCTTGCTATCCTGGCTGTCAGTAATAAGGAGCACGGACGCGAAGCGCGGTCCGGACTGCGCACCCCGGCCTGCGCACCCGCCAACGAGGATGCCCGCCACCGCCAGCAATATGACCCGCGCCACTGCCGCTCCCATGACATGCTCCTCCTCAGGATTGCTTCCTCAGCGGATCCCTGGCGCGACGCTACCAGCGGAACCTGGACAGAATCTGAACGGGAGGCTTCCGCACGTTCAGGTCTTGTTGAGCTCGTGCTGGTAGGGTGCTAGCGATGTCCATCCACCACAGGGAATCCGGCCGGACCTACTGGCTATGGCGATCAGCCTGGGGCCTCGCTCACCGGTGCCGCCGCCACCGCAGGAGCGGTGCTCGAAGCGCTCTGGCCGCGGGCGCGCAGCATCGAGGAGAGCTCGCTCTACACCACGGTCTCCCGCCTCCGCCGGGTCCTTGGCCGCGAGGCCGTGGTCAAGGAGAGCGCGGGGTACGGCCTCGGTGCCGCCGTTGAGGTGGATGCCGTGGCCTTCAGCCGGGCGCTCGCCGCGCGCCCGCCACGCCTGGACGAGGCCCTGAAGCTGTGGAGAGGCGACCTGCTGGCAGACCTCCCGCTGGCCGAGTGGTGCTTCCTCGCCCGCGACACGTACCGCGAGCGCTTCGTGGAGGCGGCCACGCGACACGGCGAGCAGTGCCTGGCCCAGAAGCAACTGGATGGCGCCCGGGCCGCGTTCGAGCGGGCCCTGGAGGCCGATCCATTCGCTGAGCCCGCGGTCCAGGGGCTGATGCGCACCCTGGTCGTGGCCGGGGACGGCGGACGAGCCCTGCGGCTGTTCCAGCGCTTCACTCAAGGGCTGGAGCGCGAGCTCGGGCTTGCCCCCAGCGAGGAGACGGTGCGCCTGGCGCAGCACCTGGCAGGCTAGAGTACCCGGTAGTTGCAGGCAGTGTACCCGGTGGCCCGCGTTAGGGCACGTTGTCCTCCTGCTCATCCCGGCCCATGGCGAGGAGCACGCTGCGCAGGTCTCCGGCGATGAGTGCCTGCAATTCTTCCGCGGAAAGGTCGTAGCCGTCCAGCGCCTCCGAGGGGGCCGCAAGGAGCCATTCCCGGAAGGTGCCGTCCTCCATAGCTCGCGCGAGGACTTCTTCCAGAGCTCGCCGGCTCATGCGCGTCGCACCTGCCCGCCGCCGTCTGTGCAGCTCCCGCGGCCAGCCCGCTCGGTCACTGACACTCCCTCCTGCCGTCCGCCTCCGGAGAGGATGTTATCCCTTACCGCGCTTGCGGTCGATGCTGCACCAGGCGCTGCACCACCGTGGAGGCCTTGACCTCGGGGGGCACCGCCACGGCGTCGGCCGGCGCAAACGCGGACAGATCTACGATCTCCTCCCGCGGTCCGGCCAGGCCGCGGGGTGGGAGTTCCTCTCCCGTGAGGCCGTCCGTCACACTCTCCCGCCGCACGTCCTCTTCGCAGTGCTCCAACCCGCGGACGATGAAATGCAGTGGCGGTCCTGCGGCCACGGGATAGTCCACGCCCTCCACCGTCACCGTCCGCACAGTACCGTCAGCCACCGGCACGCGGTACTTCCGGCTGCGGTCGAAGACGATCCGCCTGTGGGCGGCGGCGTGCCAGACGGGGTGGAAGCGCTTCTCGATGGCCGCCACGGTGATCTCGTCGCCCTTGGGCCGCAGCAGCAGGCGGGAGAGGGAGCCGAAGGCCACCATCTTGTGGTCCCAGGCCTTCTCTCGCGCTTGCTCCTCGGAGAGGGCGGAGGTCAGGAGGAAGACCTTTTGCTCGCTGACCGTGATCTCCACGGGCGCCCGGTTACCTGTTACCCTTCTTCAGCTCGGCCATCGTGCCACCCTCACCTGCGCCGCCTCGACCTGTCCTGTGGGGCGGCCGCGGAAGTCGGCGCCTGGGCCCACGGGACCGCGCATCCGGTACCCTCCAAGCACCGCGGCCGCCGCCAGGGCCAGGGCGACGATCACCGCGGCGATCCTCGCCCACCGAGCCGTCGGATGCTGGACGACCACCGACCTGGCAGCAAGGTCGCCCAGGCGCTGGCGCTGTTTCGTCGCCATGATGAGGACCGCCCCCACCAGGTAGACGCCCAGACCGTCCACGGCGCGGAGGAGATTGCGCAGGAGGGCCGCCCTCAGTCCGATGCGGCCGCCTTCCAAGCGGCATACGCGGATGCCGGCCGCAGCCTTCCCCAGCGTGGCCCCGAACAGGGTCTCGCACAGGGTGAAGTATGCCAGCAGCGCGCCGCCGCAGACCGCCATCACCAGGAGCGCCGGCGCGCCCTCGAGCTGGAAACCGGTGGCCGTGGCACCGCCGAACCGGGGCGCCAGAGTCAGGCCCACGAACACGAACGTACCGAAGGCCAGGATCCCGTCGATCGCCTGGGCCAGGATGCGCTGGCCCAGCGTGGCCATGGTCGTGGCGGGGGGTTCACCGCTTGCGTCCATGGCGCTACCTTAGCGGGTCCACCTGAACAAATCCTGGACAGAGGCCTGGCCGGGGGCGCCAGCAACCGCAGCATCCAGCCGCTTAGGGCTGGACGACTCAGGGCTGGACGACCACATGGGCAATCGCCAGGCGCTGGCTCGTATAGGCAATGTGCACCCGGCCGGCGCCATCGAGCACGACCGATGGATACGAGAACTCCCCGGGGCCTTCTTCCAGCGTTGCGATATTCCGCCAGGTCTCCCCGTCGTCGGTGCTCTCTGCCAGGCACAGCGGATAGCGCAGCTCCCACTGCATGGGGTCTCTCCCGCGATCGGTGTCGTTGTAGACCAGCCACAGGCGGCCGTCCGACAACCGCACCATGTCCACGCCCGCGTTGGGATTGCGCAGGGCGGTCGGCCGCAGATTCCGCCACGTGGCGCCGGCATCGTGACTCTCCACCTGCCAGATCCGGCCCACCTTCGTGCGCATCAGCATCAAGAGGCGGCCCGGGCGGACCTCGGCGAGAGTCCCCTGGATCATGGACACGCCGCTCCCGGCGCCGATCGCCAGGTCATCGAACCGCCAGTCCAGCGTGTGGCGGGCCACGTGCAGACGGGCAATGCCTACCTGCCAGGTCCACTCGTCGTAGACCGGGAGCAGGAGTTCCTGGCCAAGGCGGATCGGCTTGTTCTTGGTCAGCACGCCGCTGCGCCGCAGCAGCACCACCTCCGGGCCCCACGTGACACCGCCGTCGAACGAGACGCGGGCGCACGGCCGGCCGCCGGTGCACCAGTCCCCCCAGACCCGGAAGTAGGCCAGCCAGATCACGCCGTCTGCCCCGTGAAAGAGGACCGGATTGCCGCACGGGTGCCCGTCGTGCGGCGCCGCCACCATCGGCGGCGCCCAGGCATCGGTGCCGGCGCGCAGGCGGGCCACGTAGATGCTGGAGTCCGGCAGGCCTTCCCGGGTGCCGCCAAACCAGGCGGCGAGCAGGTCGCCGCCTTCCAGCGGCAGCAGCGTGGACCCATGGCAGAACGCCGTCGGCAGCGGATTGGTGGCGTTGAAGCGAGCCTGGACGCGCACGGCCGGCTCTAGCGGTGCGCGGTGAGGGTGATACCGCGGATGATCGTGCGCTGCATGAACAGGAACATCACCAGCGCCGGCAGCGCGGCCAGCGAGGCGCCGGCCATCAGGATGCCGTAGTCGATGTCATACGCCCCCTGCAGCGCGCGCAGCCCGATGGGCAACGTGAACATCTGGGGGGACGACAGCGCGATCATGGACCAGAAGAACTCATTCCAGGCGAAGGTGAACATGTAGATCACCAGGGCGGCGATCGCCGGCCGCGACAGCGGCAGGATCACATGCCAGAGGATGCGCACGTTGCCGCACCCGTCCACCCTGGCCGCGTCATCCAGCTCGATGGGGATGTTGACGAAGAACTGGCGCAACAGGAAGATGCCAATGGGCATGCCGATCATGGGGAGGAACACCGCGGGATACGTGTTGAGCAGGTGCAGGCGATTCATGAGGAAGTACAGGGGAATGACGTTCACCTCGAGCGGGATGAGCATCGACGACAGGAACACCAGGAAGACGGCATCGCGACCTCTCCAGCGGATGCGCGTGAAGGCGTAGGCCGCTGGCACCGACACCACCGTTGACAGCAGCGTGGTCGCCACGGCGACGATCACGCTGTTGAGCATCCAGCGCGCAAATGGCCAGCGGGAGAGCACCACGTGGGCGTGGTCGAGCGTCATCCGCGACGGCAGGAGTCTCGGCGGCACCGCGAAGATCTCCGGTGCCGGCTTGAGGCCCGTGGCGAACATCCACGCCAGGGGCGCCACCCACAGTAGCGCCAGGATCACCATCACCAGCAGGAGCA
>JAVKIJ010000128.1:0-5461 GCA_031459535.1 Candidatus Fervidifonticultor quintus
GTATCTCTTGTTTCTGCTGGACGGCGGACTGTACGCGCTGCTGTACCTAGCTGGCGCCGTCGCCTCCCCGGAGGACTTCGCCGCGTGGTACTTCGTGCACCCGGGGACGGTGACGCTTGTGGGGCGCGCCGTCGCGGCGGCGTGCGGACTCGCCTGCGTGGCCGTGACATACCGGTTGGGATGTGAGCACTGGGGCTGGCCGGTCGGGGTTGGGGCAGCCGCGGTGTTGGCCGTCTCGCCGGCCTTTGTGCAAGCCTCGCGCATGGCGAAGCCGGATGTCCTGATGACGCTGTTCGTGGTACTGGCCGCCTGGGCGGTCCTGCGCTATCTCGAAACGGATCGCGCGCGCTGGCTGGTGCTTGCGGCCGCCGCTGTTGGGTTGGGGGCTTCGACCAAATACCTGGCTGGGCTCGGCGTGATGTGGCTCCTCATCGCGCCGTGGATGAGGGGAGGCTGGGCGGCGGCTGTTCGTGCCGGTGGTGCGGCGCTGTGCCTGGCGGGTGTAGCCTTTGTGGTCGGGACTCCCTTCGCGGTGCTGGATTGGGACACGTTCAGCGCGGACGTCGCCAGAGTCGCCGGACTGATGCGCACAACCTGGTACGGAGCGGAAGATCAGATCGGCTACCGCTACTATCCGCTGGAGAGCCTGCCCCGCGGTCTCGGCTGGCTGGCCGCACTGGCTGCACTGGCGGGACTCACCCGCTGGGTCGTCGCGGGTGGACCGCGTGAACGCCTGCTGGGGTGGTTCGTTCTCCTGTATTATGGATGGATGGGCTCGGCCATGCACGTGGGCGATCTGTACATCCTGCCGCTCTATCCGTTGCTGGCGCTGGCCGGCACCCATCTGATGGTCGAAGCGATGGGTCGCGCGAGGGCTTGGAGGCCGATTCCGGTTCCGCCCCTCGCCGCCGGCCTGGCCGTCCTGTTGCTTGCGCAACCGAGCTGGCTCACCGTTCGAGGCGTGGTGTTGTCGAAGGCCCATGACACGCGCGAAGTGGCAGGCGAGTGGATCGTGGAGCATCTGCCGCCTGGCACCAAAATCCTCTCCGAGCCCTACGGGCCCTTCGTGCCTCTTACTCCGGGACGGCTCGATGAGATGATCGCGTTGCAGGAGCGGAGGAATCCGGGCCATGGCATGCGATTGCGGTTCGATCGCGCACAGGCCGAGCTGGGGCGGGGCTACTGGCTCCACGAAATGGAGCTCTTCAACGATCCAATCGCGGGGCAGCCGGTTGTGGAGGACTACGACCTGGATCGGTTTCTCAGGGAGGGCTACCGGGTGGTGGTGTTGAGCAGCGAGGTCTTCGGCCGCTATCGCCATTTCCCCGAGCGGTATCCGGTCCAGAACGAGTTTTATCGCAGGGTCACCGAAGAGGGCACGCTGATTGCGCGGTTTGATGCGGGGACGCCGTGGTGCTGTCCGCGGACGCTCAACGCGCGTCTGTCGGAAGCAGCCGCCGGCTTCTTCGGCCGTCCGGGTCCGACTTTGCTGGTCTATCGGTTTCCGGAGCCATGAGTCTCGATGAAGGAGGACAGTCCGGTGCGGCTCGGCATTGATGGGCGCGAACTGTCCGTCGGTGTCAGGACCGGGATCGGGCGATACGTGGCTGCCGTGGTCGAGGGCGCCCGGCGGGATGGGGTGGAGGTCATCGTCTACAGTGACCTGGCGCTGCCGAAGCTGGAGACGCTGGAGGGCGTCACTGTGCGAATCATGCCGGGAGGACCGACAGTCTGGTGGGACCAGGTCCGTTTGCCGCGCCAACTGGCCAGGGATGGCGTGTCCGTCTTTCTCTCTCCCTATTATAAGGGGCCCCTGGTGTCGCCCTGTCCGGTCGTGCTGACGATTCATGACCTGCTGTTCATCGGCTATCTTGGCCGAACTCGTCCGGTTTACGATCGGGTCATGACGTGGCTGGCCCGCCTCTATACCAGCCGTGCAGCGGCGATCATCACGGATTCGGAACATGCCAGGCGAACGATCGTGGCGCGCCTTGGCATCGCCGCCGACCGGGTCACGGTGATCCCGCTGGCGGTCGGGGCTGAATTTCGACCGGTCCCGTTCGACGAGCAGGTGGGCCGGCACTATGGGGTGCGGCAGCCCTACGTGCTCTACGTCGGAAATTTTCTGCCGCATAAAAATCTGATCCGGCTGGTCCAGGCCTTTGCCGGACTGCCGGAGGCCGTCAGACGTGATTGCTCCTTGGTGCTGGCGGGGAACGATGCCGGCTGGCGCGAGGCAGTGCTGGGTGAAGCGCGGCGGCTCGGGGTTGAGCAGCGGGTGGTGGTGACGGGTGTGGTCGCCGGCGCCGACCTGCCGGTGCTCTATGCCGGCTGCGAGGTGTTCGCGATGCCGTCGCTGGACGAGGGGTTCGGCCTGCCGGCCGCGGAAGCCATGGCCTGCGGCGCGCCGGTGATCGCTTCCGAGCGGGCTTCGCTGCCGGAAGTGACAGGCGATGCAGCCCTGCTGGTTGATCCCTCGCGTGCCGAAGCCATCGGCGCGGCGCTCGCTTCTGTGCTTTCCGATCGCGAACGACGGGAGGAGTTGCGCGCCCGGTCGCTGAAACGGGCCGAGGCGTTTCGCGGCGATCGGTCCGTCCGGCAGGTGCTGGCGCTTGTGCGGGCTGTCGAGAAGGGGTAGCTTTGCCGGAACGGGCGAGAAAGGCGGCGAGCACGCCGTTGCAAGCCGGAATTGAGGGGGATGCCATGGCGGGACCCTGTCCCTGCGGTGGCGATCAGTGGGATGAGACGGGGTACGCGGCCGCGTGGGGCAAGCGACGGTGCACGCGATGCGGGCTGCTGACTCCCGCGAAGCCTCCGTGCAGCCGGGACCTGACGGCGTGGTATGAAACGGAGTACTGGAAACATTACTGCGAAGAGCAGACGGGGACGGAGCGGGACAATCTCTACGCGCACGCGCTGGCCTGGCTGGATCGCGAGTCGCCAGGCCGCGGGGCGGTGCTGGATGTCGGATGCGGCGGCGGCCGGTTCCTGTCCTTGTGTCGGGCTGACGGATGGCAGGCAGTGGGCGTCGAGCCGTCGCCGGAGGCGGCCGCCCATGCCCGCCGGCGCGGAATCGAGGTGCACGGCCGCAGTTGGCCGGTTCCCTCGCTCCCGGACGAGTCGTTCGACGCTGTGACCTTCATCAACGTGCTGGACCATCTGCCCGATCCCTTCGAGGCGTTGCGCGAAGCCCGTCGCGTGCTGAAGCTGGGAGGGCTCCTCTATGTCCGTGTCCCCAATGCCCCGCTCCACGCATGGTTGAGGAGGCTGTTCGTGTCTGGAGGGTTGGGGACGATGGCGGTTCTCCACCTGTACGGATTCGGGAGACGGACGTTCAAGCTTCTGCTTCCACGGATTGGGTTCACCCCGATCGCGGTGCGCACGGCGCCCCCCGCGTCGGGCTATCCCTATCAGAACAGGGTGGTGCCTCCCGCCTGGCAGTTTCGTGCGCTCAAGCGAGCGGACCAGGCCGCGTATTGGCTCTCCCGCCTCTTGGGGCTCGATCGTCTGGGGTGGGGACCCTCGCTGGAAGTCCTGGCCAAAAAGACCTCCGTGTTCATGGGAGGGCATCCATGACACCCGCGCACATCGTCCTGCTTGCCGAGGTGTCGGCGTCGCGGGTCATCGGCGGAGCCGAGCGGATGCTGCGCGGACAGGCTGTGGGACTGCGTCAGTTGGGCTGCCGGGTCGGGCTCGCCGTCCGAGCGCCGCAGGACGATCCGATCAGGCAAGTCGGGATCGCCTCCGATCTCACGGAACATCGCTACCCTGTCCGCCGCATGAGCGAGCCGGCCTATGTGTTCTCGTCGCTCCGGGGCTCGATCGAGGCGTTTGATCGGGCCTGCGGCGGCGCGAGGCCTGATGCGGCCGTGATCCACCAGGCCATTGCGGGGCTGGGCCCGATCCTCCGGCGCCGGTCTTCCGCCAGCGCTTGGGTCTACCTCTGCCTCTCGCTCGCACACGAGGAGTTCCGCTCGCGCACCGTCCCATCCTCCATGCCGCGGCTCCGATACCTGGCCAACGAGGCCGTGCGGCGCTGGTGCGAACGGGTGGTGATGCGCCGGTGCGATCGCGTCGTCGTGCTGAGTGAGTTCATGCGTCAACGTGTGCAGGACGTTCATGGCATTGCCGCCGACCTGATTCATCTCATTCCTGGCGCGGTGGATGTGACGCGCTTCGCACCGTCCGGCGACCAGGCCGGCGTCCGGCGTCACCTGGGGCTGCCAGCCGACCGGACGGTCCTCGTGACGGTGCGAAACCTCGTCCCGCGTATGGGGCTAGAGGCCTTCGTGCGCGCGGTGGCGATGGTCCGGGCGGATGTCCCCGGCATCCTGGTGCTCATCGGCGGAGAGGGGCCGTTGCGGGCCGAGCTGGAACGGCTCATTCAGGAGCAGCATCTCAAGGATCACGTGAGGATGCTGGGCTATGTGCCAGAGGATGAGCTGCCGAAGTATTATCAAGCAGCCGACCTCGTCGTGCTGCCGACCGCCGAGCTGGAAGGGTTCGGACTGGTCACGGTCGAGGCCCTGGCCTGCGGGACGCCGGTGGTGGGCACGCCCGTGGGCGCCACGCCGGAAATTCTCAACGGGATTGATCCGTTCCTCCTGACGCGGGATACGAGCGCGGGCGCCCTGGCCGATGCCCTGCGCGCCGTGATCGGACGGTTCCGGGCGAAGCCCGGCGAGCGGGCCGCGCTGGCAGCAAAAGGCGTGGAGGTCGTGCGCGCGCGCTATACGTGGGACCGGCATTGTGCGCGGCTGCTCGAGGTCTGCGCCGGTGCGGCCGCCGGTCGGCGGGGTGTCATGACGACTTCCGGTCCCCATAGGGTCATCCATGTCATCACGCGGCTCGACCGGGGCGGCTCGGCGCAGAATACGCTGCTGACGGCGCTCGGACACGATCGGTCCCGTTTCCTCCCGCTGGTCATCGCCGGCCTTCCAGAGCCGGACGATGCGCAGGGGGGCAGCGCCGCGATGACCGCAAACACCGCGCGGCTGGAACAGGCTGGAGTGCGCTGGCGAATCCTGCCCTTGCTCAGACGGCCGATCAATCCGGTCAAGGACCTAATTGTCCTCGGGCAGTTGGCAGCGCTCTTTCGCCGCGAACGGCCGGCCATTGTGCACACGCATACCTCCAAGGCCGGGCTGCTGGGGCGGCTGGCGGCTTGGTTCGCCGGCGTGCCGATCGTCGTGCACACGCCCCATGGCCACGTGTTCTACGGACACTTCGGCCGGCTGGCTTCCTGGTGGTTTCTCCAGCTCGAGCGGCTGCTAGCGAGGCGTACGACCTGGATGATCGCGCTGACAGAAGCTGAGCGGGACGAACATCTGATGCGAGGCGTCGGGCGGGCGGACCGGTTTGCCGTGGTGCCGAGCGGGATCGAGCTGGCGAGGTTCCGGGAAGCCGGGGAGAGGTGCGGGCGGAGGCCGGAGGGATTCGACTGCCCTTCCGATGCCATCGT
>JAVKIJ010000129.1:0-5424 GCA_031459535.1 Candidatus Fervidifonticultor quintus
CGCTGCAGCACCACGAACACGAGCAGGACCGGCACCGCCGCCAGGGCTGAGGAGGCCATGATCAGGTTCCACGCCGATCCGGCCTCGCCCGAGAACAGGGCGATGCCCACCGGCAACGTGCGCATGTTCGGGGTCTGGATGACGATCATGGGCCACAGGAACGCGTTCCAGTTCCCCAGGAACGTGAAGATGCACAGGGCGGCCATCGCCGGCCTGATCTGTGGCAGGGCGATGCGCCAGTAGAGCCCAAACTCCGATACCCCATCGATGCGGCCGGCGTCGAGCAGTTCGTCCGGTACGCCCGACATGAACTGCCTGATCAGGAAGACCCCAAACGCGGTGATCAGGCCGGGGAACATGATCCCCCAGTACGTGTTGATCCACCCGTAGCCGCTCGACAGGATATACCAGGGAATCACGAGCATCTCGGTGGGGATCATCAGCGTGGCCAGAATCATGACGAAAATGACGTCCCGCCCGGGAAACCGCAGCTTGGCCAGCGTGTACCCTACCAGGGAATCGAAGAACGCCACCGACAGGGTGGTGATCAAGGCCACGACGATGCTGTTGCCAAACCATCGCGGGAACTGGGTCCGCGTGAGCACTTCGCGGAAGTTGTCCAGCGTCGGATGTACCGGGGCCAGGCGCAGGTCGTAGAGGTCCTGGGGCGGTTTCAGGGCGGTCGCGAACATCCAGTAGAAGGGAAATGCCACGACGATGGCCCCGACAACCAGAGCCGGGTAGATCAGCAGCGTGCGGGTGCTCCTCATCAATACTCCACCGGCTTCGACAGCACCTTGATCTGCAGCAGGGTAATGAGCAGGATCACGGTGAACAGCACGGCCGTGGCCGCGGCGGCCTCGCCCATCTTGAACCGCTGGAACCCCAGCTGGAACACGTAGAGGACCAGCGTCAGCGTGTTCGATAGCGGCCCCCCCTGGTCCTGAAAGGTCATGTTCAGCACCTGGGTGAAGAGCTGCAGGTAGACGATGGTGCTGTAGACCACCGAGAACACCAGTGTCGGGTTCAGCAGCGGCAGCGTCACGTGGCGAAACAGCCGCCAGCCCGAAGCACCATCCACCTCGGCTGCCTCGTAGTAGACGCGCGGAATGGCTTCGAGCCCGGCCAGGAAGATCACGACCTGGAAGCCCAGGTACTGCCAGACGATCATGGCCGTCACCGCGTATAGGGCCTGCGAGGGGCTGCGCAGGAAGGGCTGCGCGGGCAGTCCTACCGCCGTCAGGATCTGGTTGAGGGGCCCAAAGTTCTGCGAGTACATCCATTGCCAGACCCAGGCCGCGGCCACGACGGGGGTGATGAACGGCATGAAGTAGAGGGCGCGCAAGAGGCCGCGGAAGCGGGTAATGCGCTGTAGGGCCAGCGCCAGCAGCAGCCCCAGTGCCAGTTGCAGAGGGATCCCCACCGCCACGTAGCGCATCGTGTTCCCCGCCGCCCGGCCGAACCGCGGGTCGGCGAAGATCGCCTGGAAGTTCCTCGCGCCGACGAACGGCTTGTCAGGCGAGATGATGTTCCACTCGTGCAGGCTGATGTATAGCGACGAGAAGGCGGGCGCCAGGCGAATGGTGAGGAAGAAGAGCATGGGCACGAAGAGAAACGCCAACGCCCACAGGGCACGGCGGGCGCCCAATCCCAGGTGGAGGACGCCGGCCCCCGCCGCATGCGCACGCCGGGCCACCTGATCCGATTGAGCCCTAACGTCCGGGTCCGGTGAGAGAGGCATCGTACCGCGCACCGGTACGGAATTCGGGTCGGCGCTGGCGGGAACCTTGTCGGCAGGAGCCGCGGCGGGCAGTGCGAAGCCCATACGCACACTTACTGCGGCAGCGCGCCGGGGGTGACGTGCCACGCGAGACCTGCCGACCGGCACCGTCACGTTTCTGTTCACGGACATCGAGGGCTCCACCCGCCTCCTGCACGAACTGGGGGGTCGCTACCGACAGGTCCTGGACGATCACCATCGCCTGCTGCGAGCGATCTTCCAGGACGCCGGCGGCCGGGAGATCAGCACGCACGGAGACGCGTTCTTCGTGGTTTTTCCCAGCGCCAGGAACGCGGTCGGCGCGGCCGTGGCGGCGCAGAGAGCACTGAGTGCGCACCCGTGGGCCGCCGGCGCCGCCGTTCGCGTTCGCATCGGCCTGCACACCGGCGAAGGGACGCTGGCCGGCGATGACTACGTCGGGCTCGACGTGCACCGCGCGGCCCGCATCTCAGCCGCCGGACACGGCGGTCAGATTCTGATCTCCGAAGCCACGCGGGCACTGGTGCATGGCGACCTCCCTGCCGGTGCCGAGCTGCTGGACCTGGGGCCACACCGCTTCAAGGACCTCCGGCGTCCCGAGCACATCTTCCAGGTTGTGCACCCTGACCTGCCCTCGCGGTTCCCGCCGCTGCGGTCCCTCGAGGGGCTGCCGCACAACCTGCCCATCCAGGTCACGAGCTTCGTCGGTCGGGAACCGGAGATGGCGGCGATCTGGCGCCTCCTGGCCGGGAACCGCCTGGTGACGCTCCGTGGTCCCGGCGGAGCCGGCAAGACGCGCCTGGCGATCCAGCTCGCCGCGGATCATCTCGAGGATTTCCCGGACGGCGTACGCTTCGTGGAGCTGGGGCCGGTCGCCGATCCCGCCCTTCTCCCCCAGACCGTGGCGGCCGTCCTCGACCTGCGGGAGCCCGCCCGGGCAGCTATTGAGGTGCTGGTGGACTATCTGCGGTCTCGGACTGTGCTGCTCGTCCTCGACAACTGCGAACACATCCTCCAGGCGACGGCAGACCTGTGTGCCCTGCTGCTGCGCCAGTGTCCCAATCTGCGCATCCTGGCCACGAGCTGGGAGACCCTGGGCACGGCCGGGGAAGTCATCTTCCAGGTCGAACCGCTGGCGCTGCCCGACCCCGAGGATGCCATCTCCGCGGAACTGGCAAGACAGTCTCCTGCAGTGCGGCTCTTCGTAGAACGGGCATCGCTGTACCAGCCGGGGTTCGCGGTCACCGAGGCCAACACATCGGTGCCATCGTCGAGGTGTGCCGCCGTCTCGATGGCATTCCGCTGGCAATCGAGCTGGCGGCGGCGCGCACCAGGCTGCTCTCAGTGGAGCAGATCGCCGTCCGCCTCGAGGACCGGTTCAGGCTGCTCACGGGCGGGCCGCGCACCGGGCTGCCACACCACCAGACGCTCCGTGCCGCTCTGGACTGGGGTTACGATCTCCTCGACGATGGCGAACGGGCGCTGTTCCGCCGCGTGGCTGTCTTCGCCGCCGGATTCACCCTGGAAGCGGCCGAAGACGTCTGCGCGGGTGGCAGCATCGAGCCCGACCAGGTGCTCGACCTGCTGGGGCGTCTGACCGACAAGTCGCTGGTCATCGTCGAGACTACAACGGCTGCCGAGGCACGCTATCGCCTGCTGGAGACCGTGCGGCAGTACGGCCTCGAGCGATTGCAGTATGCCGGGGAGACCGCAGCCGTCCGCGATCGCCACCGGGACCATTTCCTCCGTCTGGCCGAGCGGGCCGAGTTGGAGCTGCAGGGCCCGCGGCAGAAGGAGTGGCTCGATCGCCTCGAGGCGGACCATGACAATCTCCGGGCCGCGTTGGACTGGAGCCGTTCGTCGCCGGGCAGCGGAGGGGTCGCGCTGCGGCTTGCCGGCGCGCTCTGGTGGTTCTGGGAGATCCGCGGGTACTGGGTCGAGGGACGTCGTTGGCTGGACGATCTGCTGGCACGGACAGAGGAACCAACCACGGTGACCCGGATCAAGGCGCTGAACGCGGCCGCGAGTCTGGCTCTCAAGCAGGGCGACTTCACCCAGGCGGAACGCTTTGCCACCCGCAGCCTGGAACTCTCCCGGGAGATCGGCGACAAGCGAGGCGCGGCATCATGCCTGGTGATACTCGGAGTGCGTGCATGTCGCCTAGAAGACTACGGGAAAGCCGAGGCGCTCAGCGGCGAGGGGCTCAGCCTGTCGCGCGAGACCGGCGACAACTTCGCGACCGCGTGGGCCCAGGCGATTCTCGGAATTGTCGCACGGGCCAAGGGCGAGCAGGAACGAGCGGCCTCTTTGCTGGAGGAGAGCCTGGTGCGCACCCGCGCCCTGGGGCATCAGTGGGGCGCGGCGGCCGTGCTGCTCAACCTGGGGTTGCTCGCCTGGGATCGCGGGGACACGGCGCGGGCGCAGGCGTCGCTTGGAGAGGCGCTCGGGATCTTTCAGCAGTTGGGAGACAAGTCGTACATCGCCTACACCGAGCTGAACCTGGGCATTATCGCTGCAACCCTGGGTGACTTCGAGCGTGCCCGGTCACTCTACCACCAGTGCTTGGAAATGCGCAGAGACCTGGAGGAGAAGCGGGGCATCGTGACCTGTCTGGGCCGCCCTCGGATGTGTCGCCGCCGCGTTGGAGGAATACCCGCAGGCCGCGGTATTGTTCGGCGCCTTCGACGCCCAGCGTCAGGCCGCTGGCGCTGCCATTCCGGCACCGTTCAGAGGGGAGTATGAGCGGCGCCTGGCCGCCGCGTCCTCAGCGTTGGGCGAGGACGCTTTCGCGCGGGCCTGCGCGGCGGGTAGGGCCATGACTCTGGAGCAGGCAGTGGCATACGCGATCGCGACGCCATCGGGGGCGTAAGCCAAGACGGGCGCCTTGGTGCCGCTGGCTCCGACCTCGCTACCGCCGGCAGGATGGCGGTCCTCGAAGACTCTCCCGATTCTGATGGTCGCCACGTTCCTCCGATCACGTTGTGGCATAGATCTCGTTCCAGGATCAGGGGAGCGGAGCCGCTCATGGGATGAACGCTCCGTCAGCCCTGAGCTGGCGTTGGAGCTCAGCGACGTCTATGGCTTGGACATCGACGTGCTGGCTGACCGCGAGGGCAGCAGCCGTACCCGCCGCCTGTCCCAACACCATGCACGGCGGGATCTCGCGCGCCGAGCGCTGCGCACTGGGCTCGCAGGAGAAGCATCGACCGGCGACCAGGAGGTTGCGAATGTCAACGGGGACCATCGAGCGGTACGGCATATGGTAGTTGCGACCCATGCCGATACTGTCAGGGAAGCGAGTGCCGTTGTGCACGTCGTCCTTCGTGACCACGTACTGCCCCTGGAGGAGGCGGGTCTGCCGCATGCCCAGCTCCGCGCAGGTGTCGATGAGGAAGCAGCGCTCCCAGCCCGGCAGGTTGGCCCTGATGAACTCCCAGGCCCTCCAGATGCGCCTGCGGGCCTCAATGGTCGCCGCTGTCAGGTCGTCAGAGTCGACCCCGTCGTATCCCGTCAGATGCGGTGCATGCCCCCATACTGCGCCGGGCATGGTGGTGCGCATCCACCAGCGCCCCCAGCTGCCGCCGTAGATGTCGCGCACCTGACGGTTCAGCTCGCTGGCCCGCTCGGGCTCCTGGCGCTGGTCCGTCATCCAGCGCTCTATGTCG
>JAVKIJ010000013.1:0-51063 GCA_031459535.1 Candidatus Fervidifonticultor quintus
TGGGGCGTGAGCCCCAGCGCCCGCAGCGCGGCCACAAACTCTCGCGCATCATAGGCTTTATCGGCCCCTATGGTCCCGCGATCTCGTCGCTTTACTTCGGCCGCCAAGTGCACCGCCGTCTCCCGCTCGGCCGTGCCCGTCGCCGGCGTGACGCGCGCCGCGACCACCAGCCCATGGTGATTCTCCATCACCACATGGCCCTGATAGGCCAGTTTGGCTTCGCGCCCGGGCCCGCGTCGGGCCAGCTTCGCCTCCGGGTCGGTGGTGGACGCATGGGTGGCATTGCTTCGGCGTTCCCCGTGGAAGTTGACCGTCGGGTTGCCCGGGTCATCTGGCGGCGGCCCATCGCGCCGGTCCTTCCGACGGAAGCTCTTCAAGCTCGCCCACGCCTCGATCAGCGTGGCATCGACGGTGAAGTGCTCATCCGACAGCAAATTCTGCGCGCGGGCCTGTGCCAGTACCCGCTCGAAGAACCGCTCGGCGATCTCCCCCTTCAGCAGGCGCTGCCGGTTCTTCGTAAAGGTCGTGGAATCCCACACGGGGTCGTCCATGTTCAGCCCCACGAACCAGCGAAACAGCAAGTTGTAGTCCAACTGCTCCATCAGCAGGCGCTCGCTGCGCACCGTGTAGAGGACCTGCAGCAGCAAGGCTTTCAGCAACTTCTCGGGCGGCACCGACGGGCGTCCGGTGCGTGCATACAGACGATCGAATTCAGGCGAGAGCTCCGCCAGCACCCGATCGACCATCGCCCGGATAGCGCGCAGCGGGTGGTCCTGCGGCACGCGCTGCTCGGGGGAGATGTAGCTGAACATGCCGTCCTGGTCGAAGTTATCTCCACGCATCGTCGTCTGCTCCTTCGAAGAGATCGTTGGCGGCTGCGCTTTGACCAGACTATACGCAGAGGCGTGCACTTTGTGAAGCCACAAGATATGGAGCGTTTTTCAGCATCCTGCTAGACTGAATTCCACTGGACCAGACTCCATACGCGTCGGCCGGAGGACCTGTGCGCTACCCGCCCAAGAGCCAGGCGGTGGAGATGCTCGATGCACCGGAGCGGGATCCGGCGGAGTTCGACGGGCTGTTGGCGGCCATCCGCCGGACCAACCGGTGGTACGGCGGCTACCGCCTCATCCTGAGCTACCTCGAGCGCTTCGCCCGAGCCATCCCCCATCGACCGTTGACCATCCTCGATGTGGCTACGGCCTCGGCCGACGTCCCGGCGGCGATCACGGCGTGGGCGCGGCGCCGTCATCTCGCGGTGCGCATCGTCGCCCTCGACATCAACCCTGACGTCTTGCGACGGGCCCGGCGCACAGCCTGGCGCTGCCCCGAGATCACCCTGATCCGTGCCGACGCCCTGGCCCTCCCGTGCCCGGATCGTAGCGTTGACGTGACTATCAGCGCCCTGGCCCTGCACCACTTTCCATTCCAGCAGGCGGTGGTCGTGCTACGGGAGATCCAGCGAGTGTCCAGGAGCGGATTCGTGGTCAACGACGTGTTGCGGTCGTGGTCAGCGTACCTCGGCGCCGTGGCCGATACCTGGCTGGCGGGCCGCAACCGCCTGGCGCGGCACGACGGCCCCCTGTCGGTCCGGCGCGCGTTCACGTGGCCAGAGTTCCACGCGCTGGTGCTCGAAGCCGGGCTCGACGGCGTCGAGATCAGGCGCCACCCGGTGCAGCGGGCCGCGATCGTGCGGTGGCCGCCGCGTGCTCGAGATGGACGCTGATGTGGTGGTCGTCGGAGCCGGCCCCGCCGGCAGTGCCACAGCGCTGCTGTTGGCGCGGCGCGGCCACCGGGTGGTTGTTGTGGACAAGGCTGCGTTTCCCCGGCCGAAGCCGTGCGGCGGATATCTCAACCCCTCGGCGGTGGCCACGCTCGACCGCTTGGGACTGGGATCCGCTGTGGCTCCACTGGGGACTACCATTTCCGGGATGTTCCTGTCGGGATACAACGGGGCTCGCGTCTGGGTGCCGTTCTCCTCGGGCAGAGCGATGCTCGTCCCTCGCGAGGCCCTGGATGCGGTACTGCTCAGACAGGCCGCCGCGGCCGACACGGGCGTCATCGAGGAGTTCCACGTGGACCACGTGATGCCGGGGCCGGCCCCGATGGTGATCGGGCGGCACCGAGGCCGCAGCGCGCGGCTGTCGGCGCGGCTGGTCGTGGGCGCGGACGGGCTCAGGTCAACGACGGCCCGCGCGTTGGGGCCGCCAGCCATTCCCACCGGCGGGCACTATACCGTCGGGGCGCATTTCGAGAACCTCCAGGCACCCATCGCCGGCGGCGAGCTCCACCTGGGACCGGGCTGGTACGTCGGCGCCGCCCTCTACGGTGGCGGCATGGGGAACATCGTCGTCGCGCTGTCCCGGCAGGCGTTTCGCCAGCGCAGAGCCAGCCCGGACGCGGTCTTTGCCGGCGCTTGTCACGCGCTGCCCGCGCTGCGGTGCATGATGCGGGGGGCGCGGCGCGTGACGCCGTTCGTCTCGGTGGGGCCCCTCGGATACGCCCGGCGACCAGCAGCCGGCTGCGGCGTGCTCCTCGTCGGCGACGCGGCCGGGACCGTGGATCCCATGACTGGTGAAGGGATTGCCCTGTCCTTGCGCGGTGCAGAGCTCGCCGCCGATGCCGTAGACCGCCTGTTGCGAACGGACACAGGTCAGGCGCCGAGCGCGCGCAGTGCGGAGGCGTACGAGAGGGCGCGCAAGGCCGCCTTTGCCGGCACCTGGCGGCTCGGCCAGGTGCTCCAGTGGATCGTGCGGCAGCCAAACTTGTGGCCGGCGTTGTTTCGGAGGCTGTGTTCGGAGCCCCGGCTGGCCGCCCAGCTGCTCGGAGCCGTTAGCGGCCTGGTCGCGGCACAGGAAGTCATCTCGCCGGGCTTTGTGATCAGGCTGCTTCGGGCGAGAGGGTGACCGCGGTCGTGCGCACCGTTCATCGCGCGACGATCGCCGCTCCTTTGGAGGTGGCCGTTGCCCTCGCGCGAGATGTGAGTGCGTGGCCCGATCTGCTGTCTGACTACCGCTGGTGCCGGATCCACGAGCAGACACCGAACCGCCTGGTGTTCTCCATGGGCGCATGGATCCGAGGCTGGCCCGCGCGCTGGACCGCGGTGCAGGAGTTGCACCTCTCACCCCGCTGCATCGTGTTTCGTCACATCGGCGGCCTGACCAGGGGCATGCTGGTCGAGTGGCGATTCGTGCCCAACGGCGGCGGCGTGGACGTTGAGATCGTTCACGAGCTCGTCCTGCCATGGCCGTGGATCGGCCGGCTGGTGAGCGACCGCATCGTCGGTCCCTGGTTCATCGACCACATCGCGCGCCGCACGCTGAAAGCCGTGCAGGCCAGGGCGGAAGCGGCAGGGCGCCGGACGTCCGGAGGGGCAGCGGGATGAGATGGCGTGTCGCAGTCACCGGAATCGGCGCCATCACACCGATCGGCCATGGCGCCACGGGACTGCTGGAGGGTATCCGACGCGGCCGATCTGGCACGGGGCGCATCGAGCGCTTCGATGCCGCGGCGTTTGGCAGCCAGGTCGCAGCCGAGGTTGCCGATTTCGACGCGACCCGCCACCTGGACGCCAGGCAGGCGCGGCGCCTGGATCGCTACAGTCAATTCGCCGTGGTTAGCGCCCGGCAGGCCGTCATCGACGCCGGGCTGGACTCCGCGGGGATAGATCGGGAACGGACGGGAGTCTTCATCGGCACCGCCCTCGGCGGTGCGGCGTTCGCCGAAGAACAGTACACCGTCTACCAGAAGGAAGGCATCCGCAGGGTTCGGCCGACGCTGGCCCTGTCGGTCTTCGGCGGCGCGGCGTCGTGCAATGTCGCCATTGACCTGGGCCTCACCGGGCCCACCAGCGCCAACACCGACTCGTGTGCGTCGGGCGCCATTGCCATCGGCGAAGCGGCGCGCCTGGTGGCCAGCGGCGAGGCGGACGTCATGCTGGCCGGCGGGGTCGAGTGTCCGCTCACCCCGCTCATCTTTGGCGCGTTCGACCTGATCCACGCCATGTCCAGGCGGAACGACGACCCCCAGGCGGCGTCTCGGCCGTTCGATCGGGATCGCGACGGGTTCGTGATGGCGGAGGCGGCGGCGCTCCTGGTGCTCGAACGCACGGAAGCAGCGGCGGCGCGCGGCGCACGCGTATACGGAGAGATCCTCGGGTACGCCTCGACCAACGACGCCTATCACATGACGGTGCCGCTGCCCTCAGGACAGCAGGCGGCGCGTGCCATGCGCCTGGCGCTGGCCGATGCGGGGTTGGAGCCCGAGCAGATCGATTACATCAACGCCCACGGCTCCTCGACCCCGCTCAACGACATCACGGAGACCCGGGCCATCAAGGCCGTCTTCGGCGAGCACGCCTACCGCGTCCCCATCAGCGGCACGAAGTCCATGCACGGTCACGCCCTGGGGGCCACCGGCGCCGTGGAGGCCGCCATCTGTATGCTGGCCCTGCGGTACGACTACCTCCCGCCCACGATCAACCTCCACAATCCCGATACAGAGTGCGACCTGGACTACGTCCCTCACCAGGGCCGGTCTGCGCGGGCACACTACGTGCTCAGCAACTCGTTCGGCTTCGGCGGTATCAACGCTGCGCTGGTCATGGGCAGGTACGACGGCTCGGCATGGGTGACCGCCTCGTCCTAGAGCCGCGCGATACCGCGCCCGAAGGTGGCCAGCAGCCCCACCACCAGGGCCACCACCGCGCCCCCCAGCGTCAGCGCCGCGCCGACGCCGATCCACCCGGCAAGCGCTCCCAGCGGCAGCGTGCCCAGGGCGAACATGCCAAAGGTCACCATGCTGTACAGCCCCATCATCCGGCCGCGCTGATCGGCCCCGACGCTGGTCTGGAGCAGCGTGTTGGCCGCGGCCTGGGCCACGGCCTGGGACGTCCCGGCCAGGACCAGCAACGCCGCGGAGAGGGTGAACCAGCGCGAGGCCCCGAACAGTGCCACCAGCGCCCCGGTGGCGAAGGCGGCGCCCAAGAGTAGCTGCCCCTTGCGTGCGGTGCCCGCAACCGCGCCCACGACAAGAACTGCCAGGATAGTGCCGACCGACGGCGCGGCCTGCAGGACGCCCAGACCCCGAGGGCCCACGTGGAGGACCTCTCGCGCATAGGCCGGCATCAGACGGATGTATGGCCGTCCAAAGAAGCTGATGACTGCCACGAGGCCCAGCACGACCAGCAGGTGCCTGTTGCGGGCCAGCAGGCCAAGCCCCTCTCGAATGTCCTCACCGATGGACTCGCGGGACCCTCTGTCGCGTGGGGGCACCTCCATGCGCAGCAGCGCCACCACGGCCGCGACGTAGGAGAGCGCGTTGACGGAAAAGCAGCCCGCCTCCCCCACCGCGGCGATGACCACTCCGCCCAGCGACGGGCCGAAGATGCCCGATCCATTGAAGGCCATGGTCAACAGGCTGACAGCTCTCATCAGCTCGCCTTCGGCCACCAGCGTGGGGACCAGCGATTGCCTCGAAGGCACGTCGAAGGACTGGATGAACGAGTTGAAGGCCCCGATGAGCAGGACGTGCCACACCTGGATGCGGTCGGCAGCCGCCAGCACCGCCAGCAGGGTCGCCGACGCCATCATCGTCAGGTTCGTGGCCAACAGGATCCGGCGGCGGTCGAGACGGTCGGCGACCACGCCGCCGATGAACGCGAACAGCAGGCGGGGCAGCGCCTGGCTCACGCCGAGCAGACCGAGATAGATCGGGGCGTGGGTGAGTCGGTCAACCAGATACCCCAGGGCGACAAACTGCATCCAGGACCCGGTCTGTGAGACCAGCATCCCGGACCAGAGCAAGCGATAGTTACGATGACGCAGAAGCGCGAAGGCGCTCCACGCCCCCGCTCCCGGCCGTGGGGCGGAAGCCGCGGCGGTGAGACTGCCTTCGACTCCCTCAGCCAACGCGGCCGGGCGTCACCATGGCGAGGAGTAGCGTTGCTCCTTCCACGGGTCGCCGAGCATGTGGTAGCCGTTCCTCTCCCAGAACCCCGGGCGATCCACGGCCAGGAGCTCGACGCCGCGTACCCACTTCACACTCTTCCAGAAGTAGAGCCGGGGGATGACCAGCCGCAGTGGCCACCCGTGTTCCGGCGTGAGGTCGGCGCCGTCGGCCCGATGGGCCAGCACCGCATCGTCGGCCAGCAGGTACTCCAGCGGCACATTGGCTTCGTACCCCCCCTCGGCGTGGACCATGGCGAACTTCGCGTCGGGCCTCGCCCTGACCAGCTTCAAGACCGTCTTCGTCAGGACGCCCTCAAAGGTCACGCCCACCCGGCTCCACGCCGTCACACAGTGGACATCACACGTGATGGTCGCCGACGGCAGGGCTCGGAACTCCTGATAGGTCAGGCGCACCGGCTCCTCGACCAAGCCGAACACGCGAAAGTCCCATGTCGCCGGGTCAAAGCGGGGGACGCCTCCGTAGTGCAGCACGGGCCACTTCTCCGTCAGGTACTGTCCGGGCGGCAGCGGCCTGACCGCTCTACTGGCCATCGGAGTCCTCCCGCGCGACGATAGCTCCATTATGCGTACGGTCCTCGCAGCCAGTGTCGCCGGGCGCGCGCACGTTGCAGTGGCGCATGGCGGCCTGGATGCCCTCGGTGATCCAGAGCACGACACCTCTGGCGGCGCGCTCCACTGCCCCCTCGAGCACCGGGCGCTCATCGGGCGTCGGCCGCTGCAGCACGAATTCAGCCGGGGCCACGCCCTCGGGAGGCCGGCCAATGCCGATCCGCACCCGCGGGAAGTGGCTGGTCCCCAGGGCCTCGATGATGGACCGCAGCCCGTTGTGCCCACCGTGGCTGCCCTTCTCCCGCACGCGCACCGATCCCAGCGGCAGATCCAGGTCGTCTACGATCACCAGCAGACGCTCGGGTGGGATCCGGTGCCGCCGCCTCAGGTCGGCCACGGCGACGCCGCTGGTGTTGACGTAGGTCTGAGGACGGGCGAGCAGGACCCGCTGCCCGCCGACCACGGCCCGGCCGACCTCGGCGTAGCCTTCGTCAGTGCCGATCGCGATGCCCAGTTGCCGCGCCAACAGATCGAGCACGTCCCAGGCAATATTGTGCCGTGTGCCGCGGTGGCGGCGCCCAGGATTGCCCAGCCCCACGACAAGCCGCATGATAGCCAGGGACCCGCAGGAGCCTCACGAGGCCGGGAGCCACGGAGTCGGGGGCACCCCCATGCCTCCCGCGCTGGGCCACTAGGACTTCTGGGACTCGGCCAGCTTCGGCTTGCCGACAGCCGTCGTTCCCCCCACCGGTTCGGGGGCCGCCGCCGGTGCCCCTTCGGCTGGAGCGCCCTCGACCACAGCCGCCGGCACCGCCTCCTCGTGCACCCTGGGGGCCAGACACGTCACGACCACCTCGTCGGGGCTGCTCAGCAGCTTCACGCCCTCGGGGACCCTCAGGTCACCGGCGTGCAGCGAGCGGCCGACGAGCAGGTCTGTCACGTCCAGGACGATCTCGTCGGGGACCTGGGTCGGCAGGCACTCCACCCGGACCTCGCGCATGTGGTGCTCGAGGATGCCGCCCTCACTGACACCCTTCGCGGTGCCTTTCAGCACCACCGGCACGCTCATTTCGATGGTGTCGGTCAGGGAGATCGCGTGGAAGTCCACATGGAGGAGCCGGCGGTGGAAGATGTCGCGCTGCGTGTCCTTGACGATCACCGTCGTCGGCTCACCGGCGCCATCGCCGCCGTTGACCACATCCAGGTCGATGAGCACGTTCCGTCCGGCATGGGTGTGCAATGCTGCGTCCAGGGCCCGAGCCTCGACCGCCACAGCCCTGGGCTGGCGGCCGCGACCATAGACCACCCCCGGGACGAACCCGTCCCGCCGCAGGCTCCTGGCCGCGCCCTTGCCGAGCCCGTGGCGCACCCGCGCCTCCAACGTCACACGCTCCATGACGGCTCCTCCGACACGCGACAGGCCCCGGTGGCCGGGGCCTGGACACCTGCATTATAGCAAGTTGCTCCCGGGGTGCAAGCCGGATCAGTCGGGCACCCGTTCTGGACCCCTGTTCTTGTACGCGTTGATGAACCCGACGATCTTTTCCTCCTCGTAGGCATCGAGTTTCATCAACCGCGTCCAGGCCGCCACCGCAATGGGCACGTCGTTGGCAGGCCGCGGCGTCACGATCACCTTGGAGCGGTAGCGGGAGGCGAGCGCCTCGAGTCTCTCCACGAGAGCGCCATCGTCCCCATCGCGATACGAGATCCAGATGCCGCCGTGCTCCAGGTTGTGGACGAGCACCTCGTCGGGAATCACGGTGCGATGGGATCCCCACGGTGCATCCTGCGGCGTGTGCCAACCCGACGTGGGGGGATTAGAGTTGTACGCCGGAGGGGGATCACCGAGCCGGATGTGTGCGGTTCCCTGTTCCGGATAGCGTTCCACGACGCCCCTTGGGACGGGCGTCGGTCCGGTCGCGGCACGTGGACCGCTCGCGGCGGCATCGACGGACTGACGCTGCCCTGTCGTGGAGCCTTCCACTTCCACGAGCCCCGGCCGGCCGCGCGTGGCCAGCAGTGCCGCAATCCCCACCACGATTACGACCGCGAGACCGATGCCGCTGTAGATCATCAGTGTCCGACGACGGCGCGCGGCCTCACGCCGCTGTCGCTCGTACCGCCTGGTGGCGATGATTCAACCTCCCGGCACCCGCGTCCTGCGCACGCAGACCCAGGGATGTCCGACAGGGCTGTGGTATTGTGGTGGCGATGGCCGACCTCCAGCGACTCGACCACGATCTGTACCTCATCGACACTCGGTACAACGGCACGCCACAGGCGATCGGCGTGTTCCTGCTGACCGGAGACCGTCCGGCTCTCATCGAGACGGGTCCGGCCGCGCGGATCGAGACAGTGCTGGACGGAGTCCGATCCGCAGGTCTCGCGCCCGAAGATCTCCAGGCGGTCGCCGTCACCCACATCCACCTGGACCATGCCGGAGCGGTCGGTGAGCTGGTGCAGCGCCTTCCGCACCTGGACGTCTATGTCCACCCCGTGGGCGCGCCACATCTGGCGGACCCGTCGCGGCTGCTCGCCAGCGCTGGCCGGCTCTACGGCGACGAGCTCGAACCGCTGTTTGGTCCGGTCCTGCCGGTTCCCGCCCGCCGCATTCACACCCTGGAGGATGGCGCGCACCTCGTGCTCGGATCGAGGCGGCTGGTGGCCCTGGATACCCCCGGACATGCCCGTCACCACCTAGTGTATGTCGATGAGGCGACCGGCGAGGTGTTCACAGGCGATGCCGCAGGTGTGGCGGTTCCGGGTTCGCGGTACGTGCGGCCGCCCACCCCGCCCCCTGAGCTCGACCCGCCGGCGTGGGATGCCACCATAGAGCGGCTGCGGGCGCTGCGGCCGTCCCGGCTCTTCCTGACCCATTTCGGCCCGCACGGGGGGGCCGACGAACTGCTGATGCAACTGCGCCGCCGGCTGCACGCGGCGCTCGACCTGGTCGAGCGCGCCCTGGCCGAGGGGCTCGAGGCCCAGGCCGTTGTAGCGCGCCTGCAGTCGTGGCTCCTCGCCGACCTAGCCGCAGCCGAGGGACGGGAGCAGGCCACGCGCCACGAGGTCATCATGTCGACCCGCCTGAGCGCCCTCGGCCTCATCCGCTACGTGCAGAAGAGGGGCTGAAGATATCCGAGGCGCAGGCGAATCCAAGCCGCCGGCAGGTGCCGCTATGCACGTCACGGTGCTGGGGAGTCTGAATACCGATCTCGTGGTATGGGCGCCGAGGTTGCCCCAGGTCGGCGAGACCGTGCCGGGCGGCACATTCGCCGTCTTCCACGGCGGCAAGGGAGCCAATCAGGCCGTGGCGGCCGCGCGGTTGGGCGCGGAGGTCACCATGATCGGCTGTGTGGGTGCAGACGCCTTCGGGCGACAGTTGATCGAGGGGCTGGCCGCTGAGGGCATCGATACCCGCCACGTGCGCGTTGCCGACGGTGCGGCATCTGGCGTCGCCCTCATCACGGTGGACCCCCAGGCGCGCAACACCATCGTGGTCGCCGCAGGCGCCAACGAACGCGTTGAGGCCCGTGACGTGGATGCCGCAGCCGAGGCCATCGCGGCCAGCCAGGTCCTCCTATTGCAGCTCGAGGTACCGCTGGACGCCGTCGTTCACGCGGCGACGTTGGCCCGACGCCACCGGTGCTGTATCATTCTGGATCCGGCCCCGGCGCCGGCGGCGCCGCTCCCCAAGGAGCTGTTCGAGTCCCTCTCGGTGATCGTCCCCAACGAGGTCGAAGCGCGCGTGCTGACCGGCGTTGATGTCAGCGACGAGGGCGGCGCCGCGGCGGCGGCGCGGCGGCTCCTGGTGATGGGTGCTCAGGCGGTGGTCATCAAGCGCGGGGCCGCCGGCGCCCTGTGGGCCACCGGATCCGAGAGTGAGGCAGTGCCCGGAATTCCGGTCCGGGCGGTCGACTCCACGGCGGCGGGCGACGCGTTCGCTGCCGCACTGGGGGTGGCCCTGGGAGAGGGCCGAGCACTGCGCGACGCGGTGCGCCTTGCCAACGCCGCCGCCGCGCTCTCCGTGACCCGCATGGGGGCCCAGCCGTCCATGCCGCGGCGCGATGAGGTGACGGCCTTTGCACGCGCGCGAGGCCTGTCGGTCTAGCGACCCGGCCCCGCTGCAGGCGCTACAAGAGCCGCGCGGTCACGCAGCCTTCGACCACCTCGATGAGCGCCCCACCGGTCTTTCCGTCGCCCATGGTGCAGTTGACGACCAACGTCCCCTCGACCTCAGCGATGCCCGGTGACTCATGGATGTGGCCGCAGGCGTGCGCCTTCGGGCGCACCCGTGCCAGGATCTCGCGCACCGTGTGGGACCCCACGTGCTGTCCCGTGAATGCCACGTCCAGCGTGCCGCGCGGTGGCTCGTGTGTCACCAGCAGGTCGCATGGCCCTCCTACCTCGGGCCCGCCGAACGACACGCCGCCGATCACCACAGGCTCTGCCCCCGCCAGCCGGCCTCTGCGCGTGATGGTCTCTGCGGCGCGGGCATCATCCATGTTGCCGGGAACCGCGAGCACCGGCACGGGGAGGACGTGGAGGAGATCGAGGGCCTCTTCTCCCCGGCCCAGGTGGGTCAGGTCGCCGGGTAGCAGGACGACATCGGGGTGGTGCTCGGCGACCAGGGCTCGCACGCGCGCGATGCGCTCGGGACGGCCGTGGATGTCGGCGCAGGCCAGCACCCGCAGCCCGGCCATGCCCCTAACCCTCCGATGTCTGCGACGACCCGGACGACCCGGTCGCCACGTGACGCCGGTAGGCCTCGCGCACGAGGCGCCAGGCCTCGCCCGCTCCAGCCCACCCGTAGATCTCCACCGCCTTCTCCTCGAGGGTCTTGTACGTCGTGAAAAAGTGTTCGATCTCCTTGAGAAAGTGCGGCGGCACATGGTCGAGGTCGGCCACGCCGTCGAAGCGGGGGTCGCCGAGGGGCACCGCCAGGATCTTCTGATCCCGGCCCTTCTCGTCCCGCATATCCAGCACCCCGATGGGTCGCACCTCCACCAGGCAGCCCGGGAAGGTGGGTTCATAGACGAAGATCAACACGTCCAGATGGTCGCCGTCTTCGGCCATGGTATCCAGCAGGAAGCCGTAGTCTGCGGGATAGTGCAGCGGCGAGTACAGCACGCGATCTAGGCGGATGCCTCCGTGCGCCGGGTCGATCTCGTACTTGTTGCGGCTGCCCCGCGGTACCTCCACTTGTGCCAGCAACGCCCGCGGCTGGTCGCTCATGTCGCCTCTCCTGTCAGGTCCTTGATGAGGTCCCGGATCCGCTGCGCAAGCCCGTCGCGCACCTCGCGGTAGAAGTCCATCTCTTGCCCGGCCGGATTGGGGATCGGCCAGTGCAGGCTGGGGATGCCCGGGGTGACCGGGCAGGCCTCTTCGGCACACAGCCCAATCACCAGCCGCACGTCGGGATTCATGGCCTGCGCCATGGACTTCGGCCGGTGCCGTTCAATATCGACGCCGATCTCGCGCATGACGGCCACGGCCTCTCTGCGCACCGCCTCCCCAGGGTCCGTCCCCGCGGACCGCGCGGCCCAACCCGCCGGCGCCAGGGCGTTGAAGAGCCCCTCGGCCATCTGCGAGCGGGCGGTGTTGTGGTGTCAAACGAACAGGACGTGGCGCACGACGGCCTCCTCGATCGAAGTGCTACACATTCAGCTCGCGAAGTTCCCCGGTAGCGACGTAGATGACCCGTTCAGCCATGTTGGTGATGTGGTCGGCCGCGCGCTCGAGGTGCTGGGCAACGAGGAGTAGCTCCAGCGCCCGCGGGACCGTGGCGGGATCGCTGATCATGTAGGTGAGCAACTCCCGGAAGACCTGGCTGCGGAGGGCGTCCACCTCGTCATCCATTCTGGCGGCCGCTTCGGCCAGGGTCACGTCACGGCTGAGGAACGCCTCGACGACCCGGTGCAGCATGTTCTGGACCAGGGCTTCCATCCGCGGGATGTCAATCAACGGCTTGAGCAACGGCTGATGGGCCAGCCGCTTCGCGGCCTTCGAGATACCCTCGGCGTGGTCGGCCATGCGCTCCAGGTCGATGGTGATGGCCAGCACGGCGGCAATGGTTCGCAGGTCGGAGGCCATGGGCTGCTGCAGGACCAGCAGGCGCATGTACCGGTTCTCCAGGTCCATGTGGAGAGCGTCGATGCCGTCGTCGTCGCGAATGACCTGATCGGCTCGGGCCGGGTCCCGGTTCCGCAGCGCTTCGACGGACGCGTGGATGGCTGCCCCTGCTATTCGCGCCATGTGCAGCACGTCCGCCTGCAGTGCCTCGAGTTCTCGGACAAAGAGGTCTCTCGTCACGCCCGGTCCCGACCTACCGGAGGTCGAGGCGGTACCCGATCCCCCGCACGGCCAGGATGCGCACGCCTCCGCGGGCCTCGACCTTCCTACGCAGCCAGCCCACGTGCGTATCCAGGGTCCGGGAGTCGCCGAAGTAGTCTTCGCCCCACACCTCGCGCAGGAGCCGCTCGCGCCGGACCACCTTGCCCTGGTGCCTGAGGAGGAGATGCAGCAGGCTGAACTCCTTTGCGGTAAGCGGAACCGGCTCGCCGGCCACCGTGGTCTCGTGACGCTCGGTGTCCATGACGAGGCGGCCAGCCACGAGCCGGTGATCGGCCCCGGTCCGCATGACGAGGCCTTCGAGGACGTTGGCGATGTCCTCGCACCGGTCGGTGCCGGTCTCGAGCATCTCGCAGATGTCTTTCCACTTGATGATTTCCCGGGCGTCACGCCGACTGGTGAACAGGGCCTCCAGGGCGTCCCGCAGCAGGTCGTCTCCGCGGTTCTCCAGGCGGTGCAGGGCACGGGTGTGGGAGAACACCTCGCGCCCGCTGCGCGCTTCCTCCAACGCCTGGCTGATCTCCCTGGCGCACTGCAGCATGACCTCGCCCAGCGCCCGCGCGGTGGGCAGGACGCGACGGATCCGGTGGATGGCCAACCGCGCGGCGGCCGCCTCGATGGCGTCCAGCACGTCGTCCAGGAATCCGGTCAGGGACTGCAGGGCTTCTCGCTCGCCGGGCGGACCGCCAAGGCGCGCCAGCGCCTCGAAGAGGTCCCGGGCGACCGCGTCGCCCTTGTGCTCCAGGTCGCGGACAGTCTGCCAGACGCCGTCGAAAGCCGCCCGGGCCTCCAACCCGGCCATCAGGGACTCGGCAGCGTCCAGAATGGCACGGGCCATCTCTTCGAGCAGCTCGAACTCTCGCTCGAGGACGGACGGAGGAGTGCTGGTGGAGAAGGCCCGAACATCAGCCATGCTGCATTGAGCATACCACGCCCGCGGCGCGGGCGCGCTAGCCGTAGAGCGGCAACGGGTGCGGTCGCAGCGCGTCGCCGATGCGGCGGCGAACGCCCTCAAAGACCTCCAGATCGTATTGCCCCACGAACGTGATGGCCTCGCCCCGGCGACCGGCGCGAGCCGTGCGTCCCACCCGGTGCACGTAGGTGTCCAGGTCTTCCGGCACGTCGTAGTTAATGACGTGGGAGACATCGGGCAGGTCCAGACCCCGCGAGGCCACATTGGTGGCGACCAACACCCGGGCCTGCCCCGCGGCGAACGCCGCAAGGGCGCGTAGCCGGGCCCCCTGGGTCATGTCACCGTGCAGGACCTCGGCGTGCACCCCGCGCTCCCGCAGGACCTTCGCCAGGCGATCCACCCCCCGCCGCGTGCGCCGGAAGACCAGGGCCGACGGCACCTCGCCGCTGGTCAGCAGCAGCCGCAGCGCCCGCACCTTGTCCTGCTCGGCCACTTCCAGGAAGTACTGGGTGACGGTTTGGACGGTCGGCGCTGGCGCCGCGATCCTGATCCAGACCGGGCGCCGCAGGTACCGGACCGCCAGGCTGGAGATGGCATCGGGCAGGGTCGCCGAGAAGAGCGCGGTCTGGCGGGCCGCCGGCGTCTGACGGATGATGGCCTCCACATCGGGCAGGAACCCCATGTCCAGCATCCGGTCGGCTTCGTCCAGCACCAGGAAGCGGATTGCGTCGAGGCGCACACTGCCGCGCCGCAGGTGGTCCAGCAGCCGGCCCGGTGTCGCCACAATCACTTGCACGCCCGCACGCAGCGACGCCAGCTGCCTTGCCATGGGCTGGCCGCCGTAGAGCGCGGCGGTGCGGAGACGCGATGTGGCCAGCCCGCGGACGACGTCCGAGATCTGGATGGCCAGTTCGCGGGTCGGGGCCAGGACCAGCGCGCCAGCAGCCCGCGCCCTGCGGTCGAGACGCTCGACCATGGGGATCGCGAAGGCGCCGGTCTTGCCTGAACCGGTCTGCGCCTGTCCGGCCACGTCGTGGCCGTCCAGCAGCGCGGGAATCGCCTGCGACTGAATCGGGGTGGGTTCGGTCCACCCCAGAGCTGAGATGGCCCGGAGGGTTTCCGGGCTCAAGGCGAAGCCGCCGAACGCCGCTTCGCGCGTCGAGGTAGAAATAGACTTGACCTCCGCTGGACCCGGGAGCCCCGGGTCGAATGTGAGCCGGCATCCTGCGCGTGCCCGCCGGTCCACCCGACCCTGGTGAGGACGAACGCTGGGACACACGAAACGGGCGGTGTCATCACGTCAACATCGCCCGTCCCACAACGCAACTATGTCGACTACAAACAGGCTATCACACGAGGCGCTCCAGCGCAACCCCGCCTTCCTCAAGCACCCGGCGAGCCAGCGCATCGGGATAGTCGCCAGCGAAGACGACGCGCCGCAGCCCGGCGTTGAGGATCATCTTGGCACAGGTCAGGCATGGCTGGTGGGTCACGTAGATGGTCGCGCCGTTGATGCTCACGCCGTGGTAGGCCGCCTGGATGATGGCGTTCTGCTCGGCGTGGATGCACAGACAGGTGTCGTGCCCGGTGCCCGAGGGCGCGTCGCTCGCGCAGCGCTCGCAGCCTCCGTCCCCGCAGTTGGGGAGCCCCCGTGGGGTATCGTTGTAGCCCGTGGAGAGCACCATGCGGTCTTTGACGATGACCGCGCCGACCCGCCGCCGCAGGCACGTGGAGCGTGACGCCGCGAGTTCGGCTATCCGCATGAAGTACTCGTCCCACGAGGGGCGGGACATTAGAACTCGATCAGGTACCGTTCAATCTCCCAGGGATGCACGGTGGCGATGTACTGGCGCCATTCCAGCTTCTTGGCCCTGGCCAGGTGCTCGACGATATGGCTGCCCAGGGTCTCGCAGACGAGCTCATCGGCCAGGAGCGCCTGCATGGCCTCCTCCAGATTGCGGGGCAGGACCCGGATACCCAGGGTCTCCAGTTCGTCCTCGGTCATGGCATAGATGTTCCGGTTGAGCGGCGGCCCCGGGTCGAGCCGGCGCCGGATCCCGTCGAGCCCGGCCGCCAGTATGACGGCCATGGCCAGGTACGGGTTGCAGGACGGATCGGGCATGCGCAGTTCCACCCGTGTGGCGCTGCCACGGCCGGCCGGAACCCGCACCAGCGGTGAACGGTTGCGTTCGGCCCAGGCGATGTAGACCGGCGCTTCATAGCCTGGCACCAGTCGCTTGTAGGAGTTCACCAGCGGATTGGTCACCGCCGCCAATCCCCGGGCATGCTCCAACAGCCCTCCGATATAGTGCAGGCACACATCGCTGAGCTGGTAGGCACCCCGGGGATCGAAGAACGCGTTCTGGTTGTCGCGGAAGAGCGACTGGTGGGTGTGCATCCCCGATCCGTTGATGCCGGCGATCGGCTTGGGCATGAAGGTCGCATGCAGGCCGTGTCGACGCGCGATCGTCCGCACCACGAAGCGAAAGGTGGCCACATTATCGGCCGTGGTGAGCACATCGGTGTACCGAAAGTCGATCTCGTGCTGGCCGTGGGCGACCTCGTGGTGCCCGGCCTCCACCTGGAACCCCATGGCGGTCAGCGCCGTGATCATATCGGCCCGCGCCTCCTCTCCCTTGTCCAGCGGCGCCAGGTCGAAGTATCCGGCCTTGTCGTGGGTCACGAGCTCCGGCCGGCCGTCCGCCGTCAGGGGGAACAGGAAGAACTCGCACTCCGGGCCGGCCATCATGGTGAAGCCCTGGTCCTCCGCGATTCGGATGGCCCGCCGCAACACGTACCGTGGGTCGCCCTCGAATGGCTCACCGTCCGCCGTATGGATGTCACAGATCAGGCGCGCGGTCACGCCCTCGGCGCCCTTCCACGGGAAGAGCGCAAACGTGGCCGGATCAGGGATGAGGATCATGTCCGACTCCTCGATGCGGACGAACCCCTCGATGGACGACCCATCGAACATGATCTGGTTGTCCAGCGCTTTCTCGAGTTCCTCGACGGGAATCTCGACGTTCTTGAGGGTTCCCAGGATATCGGTGAACTGAAGCCGGACGAAGCGCACTCCGTGGGCGCTGGCCTGTTTGAGTACCTGCTCCTTGGTCATCGTTCCTCCTTATCCCACCGTGTCTTCCTTCGCGCGCTCAGGCGGTCGGCGCACGGGCTCCCTCGGGCACGGCATAGAGATCCGGACGCCGGTGGGCTAGCGTCAACAGCTTCTGCCGGACCCGGCGGACCCGATCGAGGTCAACGTCGGCGACCACCAGTCCGGGCTCTTCGCCGCCGTCGGCGACCACCACGCCCATGGGATCCACGACCAGCGAACGGCCCACCCGATCAGGGCGAACCTGGTCAGCAGCCACGATCCAGCAGGTGTTGTCAATGGCGCGGGCGCGTACCAGCGTGGTCCAGTGCTCCTCCTTGAGCGGACCCGAGACCCAGCTCGTGGGCATGACGATGACCTCGGCGCCCTTGGTGGCCAGGATATGCGACCACTCCGGGAAGCGAATATCGTAGCAGATCTGGAGTCCCAGACGGCCCAGCGGCGTCGCCACCACCGGCGGCTGCTCGTGACCCGGGCGCACCCACTCGGACTCCCGGCCACCTAATGAATCGTACAGGTGCACCTTCCGGTACACCGCGAGCCGCTCGCCGGTGGGCGCCACGAGCACCGCGGTGTTGTAGGCGCGGTATGACTCTTCCGGCGCCTTCTCCAGCATGCCCATGACGATGTAGAGACCGTGCTCTGCGGCCGCGCGGGTCACGCCCCGCAGGAACGGTCCGTCTAACGTCTCGGCGACCTGGGCTGGAGGGATCGGATCGTCCTGCGCCATGTGGACCATGAACACTTCCGGAAACACCAGCAGGTCCACCCGTCGCCGGCCGGCCTCGGCCGCCACCTCCAGCGCCTTCGCCAGATTGGCGGCCTTGTCGTTGGTGGCCCCATATTGTGCCAACCCCACCCGCATGGACCTCACCTCGTGTGTTCAGGCTCTTGGAACCGTCATTCTCCGATTCTCGGCAGAGGTCGCCGCGGCCTGCCGGCGGCCGGCGCCTTGCAGGCGCGGGTCGAGCGCGTCGCGCAGGCCGTCACCCAACAGGTTGAACCCACCGATGGCCAGCGCGATGGCCAGCGCTGGCCAGATGAGCAGCAATGGCTCCCGCTGGAGGTAGTTGCGGCTCTCGCTCACCATGCGGCCCCAGGTAGCCGTCGGGGGCAACACACCCAGCCCCAGGAAGCTCAACCCGGACTCGACCAGCAAGGCGAACCCCAGTGTCAGCGATGCCTGCACCACGATGGGACCCGCCACATTGGGGAGGATGTGCCGCGCCATCTGATGCCAGCCCGACGCGCCCAGGGCGCGCGCGGCCTCCACGTACTCGGTCTTTGCGACACCCAGGGCGCTTCCATAGGTCAGGCGCGCAAACGCCGGGACGTAGAGCACCGAGATCACCGCCGCAAGCTTGTACAGTCCCGACCCCAGGAAGGTGACCACCGCAATGGCCAGCAGGATCGGCGGGAACGCCAGAATGACGTCCACCGCCCGCATTACCACCCAGTCCACCGTGCCGCGAAAGGTGGCGCTGGCCAGGCCCAGGAGAGTCCCGAGCGTGGACGCGATGAGCACCGACAGCGCCGCCACCAGCAACGAGACCCTGGCCCCGAACAGCAAGCGGGAGAACACGTCCCGGCCAAACGAGTCGGTGCCCAGAGGATGAGCCCGCGACGGGGGGGCCAGCAGGTCCGGCGTCATCTCCAAGGGGTCCCACCGCGCCAAGGCCGGGGCCAGCACCGCCAGGACCACGAGGGTGGCAGTGATCGTTCCGCCTACGGCCAGCCGGACGTTGGATCTGATCACGATGCGACGCGGATACGTGGGTCCACCATTCCGTAGGCCACGTCGACCAGCAGGTTGATGAGCACGAACGCCAGGGCGATCACCAGCACCACCGCCTGGACCAACGGGTAGTCACGCTGGTTCACCCCGGTGAGCAACAGGCTCGACAGCCCCGGCCAGTTGAAGATGTACTCGATGAGCACGATGCGGCCCAACAGGGTTCCCGCCTGCAGCCCGATGACAGTGATCACGGGAATCAACGAGTTGCGCAGGACGTGCCGGGTCAGCACGACCGGTTCCGCCAGCCCCTTGCTCCGCGCGGTGCGTACGTACTCCTGATGTAGCACTTCCAGCATGCTGGCGCGAGTCATCCGCATAACGACCGGCATGATGGTCAGCGCCAGGGTGACCGATGGAAGCACCAGGTGCCGCAGGTGGCCCATGGGATCTTCGCCGAAGCCCACGAAGCCGGTGGCCGGGAACCAGTGCAGCACCAGGCCGAACAGGAGCACGAAGAGCATCCCGATCACGAACGACGGCAGCGTGAGTCCCAGCACGGCGATCCCGCCCACGGCCAGATCGAGACGGCTGCCCGGGTGGCGCGCGGACAGCGCGCCCAGCGGGAGACCGGCCAGCACCGCGAGTGCCAGCGCCACGCCTCCTAGCTCCAGTGAGCGCGGAATCCTGGCGGCCAGATCCGGGCTGATCGGCCGACCTGAGATGAAGGCCTCACCGAAGTCCCCCCGCACCGCGCGGCCCAGCCAGTGCCCGTACTGCCACAGCAGCGGCCGATCCAATCCCAGCGCGTGACGCACGGCGGCCACCTTCTCCGGCGCGGGATCGGCTTCGCCCAGCATCACGGTGACCACATCGCCGGGCACCAGGCGCAGGAGCAAGAATACCGCCGTGGCCACGGCCAGCGCCAGGGAAAGCGCCGCGGCGAGGCGGCGGAGCAGGTACCCGGTCACGGCGCCAGCCCGCCCGTGGCGTCGCCGCGATCCGCCCACCCGGCGCTATCGCTCAAGCCAGGTCTCCACCAGCGAATAGCCCGAGTAGCGGCCGAGCGGGCCGGGCCAGTGCGTGTAGCCTTTCACGTAGGTGCGCGCCGACTCGCCCTGGTCACCCCACGCGATGTAGACCCACGGCGCCAGCTCCAGCGCGCGCTCGCCGATCCTGGCGTAGAGCCCTTTGCGGATCGTCTGGTTGTTGACCACCCGGGCCTGCGCCAGCAGCTGGTCCAGCACCTCGTCCTTGAACCCGATCTGCCTGGCGTAGTAGATCCGATCGGACTGATAGAAATCCGAGAGGAAGTCAGGATCGTTGACAGCCGCGGTCAAACCGCGGACCTGCGCGCCATAGTCTCCCTCATTGTGCCGTTTGAGTACCACCGGCCACTCGGGCAGTTCCAGCTGCACCTGAATGCCAACCTTGGCAAGCTGCGCCTGCAGGACCTGAGAGGTCCGCGTGTGGAGGCTGTACGTGATGGGCGCCAGCAGCGTAATCTGCAGCCCATGGGGATAGCCGGCCTCGGCCAGCAGGCGCCTGGCCCTCTCCGGATCGTACTGGTACTTGCCTTCCAGGGCTTCGTTGAAGGCCCACCAGCCCTTGGGGATTACGTCGCCGGTAATAGGCCGGCCGCGTCCGTCGAAGATGGTCTTGACCACCGCGTCTCTGTCGATGGCGTACGCGACGGCCTGGCGCAGTTTCACGTTGTCGTAGGGCTTGCGCGACGTATTGAAGATCACGCACATGAAGATCCCCACGTCGGCGTGCAGGCGCAGGCGCGGGTCGCGCTGGATGGCGTTCATCTGCTCCTGCGGAGTGAAATCCATGATCATGATGTCGCCAGCCCGCAGCGCGGTGAGCCGCGTCTGATCATCCGCAAAGGGAATGAAGTCGATGCCGTCCAAGTACGGGAGGCCCTTCTGCCAGTAGTCCGGGTTGCGCACCAGCTTGACCGCCCGGCCGGGTTCCCACGACACGAACTTGAACGGACCGGTGCCCATCATGGTCGCCCGCAGGTTGACGCCTGCCTGCACGAACCGGCGGCTCACGATGGCCGCATAAGGCTGTGCCAGGTAGGCCAGCAGCGGCGAGTAGGGTTGTCGCAGCACCACCTTGACCGTCAGGGGATCCATGACCTCCACAGACTGGATGAGGGACAGCGGCCCCCGCAGCGACGCGCCGGTGCGCGGGTCGAGGATGCGCTCCAGGGAGAACTTGACGTCGTCGGCGGTTACGGGATCACCATTATGGAACTTCACGTCCCGGCGCAGGTGGAACACGATCTGGGTCTGCCCCACGAACCCCCAGCGCTCGGCCAGCGCGGGCACGATCCTGCCGCCGTGCCAGTACTTCACCAGACCCTCGTAGACGGCCATCTTGACCGTACCGTTGCTGGCGCCGGAGTTGATGTGGGGTTCCAGGTCAGGTGGGTCCACGGAGAGCCCGTAGACCAGTGTTCCTCCCCGTCGCGGCGACTCGGGCGCTGCCGGCGACCACCCGCTTACGGCCACGACCACCACGGCGGCCATCATGAGAACCAGACCCTGCTTCATCGTTGTCCCTCCCCGCGGATCGCGTCGATCTCATCCAGCGTCGCCCCTGACAGCAGGTACCGCCGCGTGGCGGCCTCACGGTCCATGGCGGCTTCGCCGCGTTCCAGGACGGCCTCGATCCGTCCTGCGGGAATCACCAGCACACCGTCATCGTCACCGAGCACGTAGTCCCCGGGCGCCACGCGCACGCCGCCGCAGGTGATGGGTTCTCCTACCGTGCCGCCCAGGTGGAGCCGCCGGGTGGTGAGCGCTGAGACACCCAGGCTGAAGACGGGCAGGCCCAGCTCGGTGAGCTCTGCCAGATCGGTGCACGGGCCGTCGAGCACGGCGCCCGCAATACCTGCGTTGCGGGCCGCCAGGGCGAGCAGGCCGCCGAACGACCCGTGTCGCACGTCGCCGTTACGGTGGATCACCAGGACCTCGCCGGGCTTCGCCTGGCGGATCGCCTGGCGGTAGATGGCGTTGTCGCGGGGAGGCGCGCTGACGGTCAGCGCCCGGCCGGCGAGCTTCACGGGTCGGAAGACCGGCCGGATCTGCGGATCCAGAAACCCCTCGTCGATGAAGTGGCCCAGGGTTGAAGTCGCCATGCGACTCAGCCGCGCCACACTGGGATCCATGCGTCCCTCCCCGTTGCCTCAGCCTTCTTCGCAGACGCCGGCCCCGGCTGAGGGCGTTGACGCGGACACGCCCAGCACCTCGAAGCCCATGGCCCGACCGCGCTCGATGAAGTACTCCACGTTCTCGGCATTGGTCCTCTCGCCGAGGCTCGCCCGATCGTGCTGCCCGTCGAGGGCGAGGATCACGGTTTCTGCCAGGCACGCCGGCACCAGACCCTGTCCGTATCCCAGATCCAGTTGCCCGCGCGGATCGCCCGGCAACCGGACAACCCCGCCAGGAATCAGCTCGACGTCTGGAACCTGCCTCACCGAGGGGTGCACATCGGGTGGCCGCCCCAGATCGAAGATCACGCACCCGGGCCGCACGTGCTCCGGAAAGATCACGGGCCGGGAAGCGGACGTGGCGCTGAAGATCACGTCGGCTCCCCGCAAGGCGTCGTAGTTCGTCGTCACATCCACCTCCGTGCGGGGGGAACGCTTCCGCAGCAGATCGCGGGATCGGGCGAGCCGCTCCTGATCCGTCCCGAGCATGATCAGCCGGCCCACGTACTCGATGATCGAGCGGCAGATGCCGAAGCCGACAACGCCGTTGGCGCCGACCACCGCCGCAGTGGCGCGTGCAGGATCCACCCCGCGTTGCCGGAGCCGCTCCAGGACCAGCGGCACCGCCAGTTTCATCGTGCCGGCCGTATACGCGCCGCCGTTGGTGATCGTGATCGGGGAGTGCGCCGCCACCTCCAGCCCTTTGTTGCCGACCACCGACCAGTAGGCGCCCAGGCCCAGCACCGTGGCGCCCAGGCTTGCGGCCAGATCGGCCGCCTGCACGGCACGACGCTGGGCCAGCGCCGGCTCCGAACGGATCTGATCGGGCATCATGGGCACGCCGATGAGGTAGACCCGGGCGCGCCGGCCGTCGGCGGTCACGATGGGGTAGATGTCGTCCACCTTCATCGGCCGCACCAGGCGCGCCAGCCGGCGGACGCTCCCGACATGGATCAGGCCCAGACGGCGCAGCGGCACCAGCCAGCGGAACCGTCGGGCCTGCACGATGTCGTCAAGGCTCATGGGGTGGATCATGAACGCGGCTACGGCCTCTCGTCCCTGGGGACCCGGCAGAGGCAGGTTCTCGCCGACCCGCGGCTCCACACCGTCGGCGACGCGCAACAGGTGTTCCTTGTGGTTCCAGAAGGTGACCAGCCCGTAGATGAGCGTCAGGAAGACGTACGGGGAGGGCGCGTCGAGTACGGTCAGTGCCACAGGGAGCGCCCAGGCGGCCAGGACGGTGGCTACGGACAGGTACCCCCAGCGGCGTCCGGTCAGCCGCGGCAGCGTCAGCGCCAGCGCCGCAACACCCAGCGCCACCAGCAGCGCCGCCGCCGGAATCGCGCGCCACGCGACCAGCCCCACCAGCACGCCAAGGGTGGTGATCGTGCCCTTCATTCGGGTGGCCACCCGCGGTCCCATCCGCACAAACGGCGAAGCGGTATGTCCCCCGATGGCGGCGGCACCTGCCAGGCTAAGCACCCAGTCGGTCCCCGACAGCCACCGGGCCAGCCCCACGGCCAGCGCGCCCTTGATGAGGTCGAGCGCTGTGACCACGACCAGGGTCGGGGCGCCGGCCGCGGCGGCCACGGTGCCCAGGCCCAGGTTGTGGGGCGAGACGCGGCGGATGTCTACCCCGCGCAGCTTGCGGGCCAGCAGATAGCCGGTGGGCAGGCTCCCGAGGAGACCGGCCAGTGCCAGCGCAAGGAACGCGCTCACGCGCACGGCACCCATCGCTGTAACGTCGTGGCGTCCCTCACCGCAGGCCCCGTACGGAGGTAATCGCGCCGCAGACGGCGCTACTTCGTCCCGAACAGGCGATCGCCGGCGTCGCCCAGCCCCGGCACGATGTAGCCTTTGTCGTTGAGGTGGCTATCCACTGCGGCCGTGAAGATGTCCACATCGGGGTGCGCGTCGTGCACCTTCTTGACGCCCTCGGGTGCGGCGATGATGGCCATGACCTTGATGGCCTTGCACCCGGCTCGCTTGAGGATGTCAATGGCCGCCACCGTGGACCCGCCCGTGGCCAGCATTGGGTCCAGGATCATCGCCTGGCGGTCGGCGATGTCAGGCGGCAGCTTCGCATAGTAGCTGACCGGCTGCAGCGTATCGTGATCGCGATAGATGCCGATGTGCCCGACTCGGGCCGTCGGGATCAGGCGCGAGATCGCCGTTTCCATCACCAGGCCCGCCCGCAGGATGGGAATCACGGCGATCTCTTGACCCGCAATACTCCAGCCGGTGGTCGTCGCCAGGGGCGTCTGGACCTCGACCTCGCGCACCGGATGATGGCGCGTGGCCTCGTAGGCCATCAACATGGCTAACTCCTCCGTGATCTCCCTGAACTCCTTGTGGCCGGTCTGCCTGTCGCGCAGGATCGTGAGCTTGTGGCGAATCAGCGGGTGGTCGAACACGTGCACATTGGGCATGCCCGGGCCTCCTGGTGGCGGCAAGTCGCATTCGGCTTCGCTGTCGCCGCAAACCTTCCCTCCCCTGCCCCGCCGCCACCGGGCAGCACGGGGAAGGCTCAGCATCCCGTTGCGCCGAAACCCCAGTGAAGCGCCGCTGGGTCTTGGAGGTTCTCCGATGTCGCTGGCTGTGACGGATCCTGACATCTACGCCATGCTGGAGCGTGAGCGCGCCCGGCAGCGGGACGGCGTCGAGCTGATTCCTTCGGAGAATTACGTGTCGCCGGCGGTGCTCGAGGCCATGGGGAGCATCCTCACCAACAAGTACTCGGAGGGCTATCCTGGCCGGCGCTACTACGGCGGCAACGAGGTCGTCGACGAGGTCGAGCGTCTGGCCCAGTCCCGGGCGCAGGCGCTGTTTGGCGTACCACACGCCAACGTCCAGCCGTACTCCGGCAGTCCGGCCAACCTGGCCGTCTACATGGCGGTCTGCCAGCCCGGCGACGTCGTGTTGGGTCAGAACTTGCTGGACGGCGGCCACCTGACCCACGGGTGGAAGGTCAACGCGACCGGGATCTACTACCGCAGCGTGCCCTACCACGTGCGCCGCGACGGGTACATCGATATGGACGAGGTGTGGCGGCTGGCCAGAGCCCATCGGCCGAAGCTCATCTGGTGCGGTGCGACAGCGTACGTCCGCGAGTTCCCCTTCGCGCAGTTCGCCCAGATTGCCGAAGAGGTCGGGGCGTACCTTGCGGCCGACATGTGCCACATCGCTGGCCTGATTGTTGGCGGCGTCCATCCCAGCCCGGTCCCGCACGCCCACATCATCACCACCACAACCCACAAGACGCTCCGCGGGCCGCGCGGAGCGTTGATCCTGGTCACCGATCGCGGCCTCGCCCGGGACCGCGACCTGGCCGACAGGATCGACCGCGCCGTGTTCCCGGGCCTGCAAGGCGGCCCCCACGACCACACCACCGCTGCCATCGCGGTGGCGCTGGGCGAGGCCTTGCAACCAGCGTTTCGCCAGTATGCGGCTCAGGTGGTGGCCAACGCCAAGGCGATGGGCCAGGCCCTGGCGGAGCACGGCTTCGCGCTGGTCACGGGCGGGACCGACGTGCACATGCTGCTGATTGACCTCAGCCCGACCGGCCCAGGCCGCGGGATCTTCATGCAGGAGGCCCTGGACGCCGCGGGCATCACGGTCAACAAGAACACGATCCCCGGCGAACCCTCCTCGGCGTTCTATCCGTCCGGGATCCGGGTCGGCACGCCGGCCGCCACCACTCGTGGCATGCGGGAGCCCGAGATGATCCAGATCGCCGAGTGGATAGCCCAAGTGCGGAACGAGATTGCGGAGTTTCAACTTCCGGCCGATCGCGAGGCGCGGGGCGAGGTGCTCCGCCGGTTTCGGGCGTTCGTCCGGGGGAATGCGCGACTGGCGCGCATCCGCACCGACGTCAGAGCGCTGTGCCGGCGCTTTCCGGTGCCCGGCATCCCCTGACGGCCGCGCCTGCCGCGCTGGCAGGTCAGGCCCGCAGAGTCCATGCCCTACCTCTTGTGCTCGCGCTCGTACCGCGCGATCTTCTCGATGCGCGGGATGTGCCGCCCGCCCTCGAAGGACGTCGTCAGGAATGTCCGCACGATCTCCTTGGCGACCTCAGAGCCGACGATCCGGGCACCGAGGGACATCATGTTGGCATCGTTGTGCTGCCGTGCCAGGCGAGCGGTCGTGACATCGTGACATACCGCACACCGAATCCCCAGGACCTTGTTGGCGGCGATGGCTTCGCCATTGCCGGTCCCGCCGAAGATGATGCCGCGGTCGGCCTCGCCGCGGGAGACCGCCTCGGCCACCGGAATGCAGAAGTCCGGGTAGTCCACCGGCTCCGCCGTGTTGGTGCCCAGGTCACGCACCTCGTGTCCCAGCTCGAGCAGCAGGCGCGAGACCTCAGCTTTGAGGATCACGCCCGCGTGATCTCCGCCGATCACGATGCGCACGGTCTCTTCACCTCCCATCCGTTGCAGGTCGCGGATTGATCCGGCCAGCATTGAGGACCAGATCCACTGCATCGCCCAGGGCGAAGACGGCGTGCTGCGCGGACGGCAAGGGGCGGCCGCCGGGTGGCACGGTGGTCGCGACCATGGGGACACCGGCCGCCCGCATCAGCGCCAGCGGCACCGGGTGCTGCGGCCGCCTCGCGGGGCCGCTCAACCACGCATCGTGCTCCGGGGTAGCCGCAAGGTACACCAGCGAGTCGGCGGTCGCGCCGGTCACCTGGCACAGGCGTCCCACCGCCCGCGCGTCGAGCGCGTTGCACCCAACCAGATAGCCTTCCTCAGTGGGAAAGACAATCAGGCCGCCGGCCCGTAGCATCTCGACGGCCCGGCGGGGCGCCGACCCGTCATCGGGGTCGACCGGGACGATCGCCACGGGCTCGGGCGCCCGATCCACACCGGTCTCGAAGGTGAGCCCGTAGTAACTCACACCTGCCTCCATTCATGGCTCCGGCAGAACCCGGGCGGCCACGACGCGCTCCCATCCCAGGCCATCCCGGCACACGCGCGGCAACTCGAAGTGACCCGACTGTTTCACCAGTTCGACCACCCGGGGGGCCTGGCCTGCCGCAACCTCCATGATCAGCCAGCCTCCGGGCTTCAGCACACCCGGCGCCTCGTCCACCAGCCGCGCATGGAAGCTCTCGCCCTCGGGAGCCAGCACCGCGATGGCCGGTTCGAACTCCCGGATCTCGCAGGGCAGGGCGGCCGCTTCGGTGGGCCCCACGTATGGTGGGTTGCACGCCAGCACATCGACGCGCAGGCCCTCACCCCTCAGGGGGGCCAGCAGGTCACCGCACAGGAAGCGCATGCGACCAGCGACCCCGTGGCGCACCGCGTTGCCCCGGGCCACCTCCAGGGCGTCGGCCGAGAGATCCGTGGCGATCACCAGGGCGTCCGGACGCCGGACCGCCAGGCTGACGGCAATGGCCCCGCTGCCGGTTCCGACATCGGCCAGGACCGGCGCGGTGAGCTGGCGCGCCACCGCCAGCACCATCTCCACGAGTACCTCGGTCTCGGGGCGCGGAATCAGGACGCGCTCGTCTACCGCGAAGTCCAGCCCCATGAACTCCCGGGAGCCGGTGATGTAGGCAACGGGTCGTCCCCGGCTGCGCTCGTCCAGCAGGCGGCAGTACCGATCCCAGGTCGCGTTGTCCACCGGGCGATCCCACCGCAGGTACAGTTCGGTGCGGGTCATCCCCAGGACGTGACGCAGGAGTACTTCGGCGGTGATGGCGGCCTCGGCGACGCCACAGGCCGCCAGATGCTCTCGACCCGCCAGCCACGCTTCGGCGATGGTCATACGATGCCGGGAGGTCGTCGCGGGGGTTACTGCACCGCCGCGAGCTGTGCTGCCTGGTCGGCGGCGATCAGCGCGTCGATGACCTCGTCGAGATCACCGTCCAGGATCGTCTCGAGCCGGTGCAGGGTGAGCCCGATTCGGTGATCGGTCACCCGATTCTGCGGAAAGTTGTACGTGCGGATCTTCTCACTGCGCTCCGCGGTCCCCACCTGCTGCCGGCGCTGCCTGGCTATGGCTTCCTGCTGTTCGCGCTCGGCCCGCTCCAGCAGGTGAGCGCGCAGGATGCGCATGGCCTTCTCCCGGTTCTGGAACTGGGACCGCTCGTCCTGACAGGCGACCACCACGCCGGTGGGTAGATGCCTGATCCGCACCGCTGTCTCCACCTTGTTGACGTTCTGACCGCCGGCGCCGCCCGCGCGGTAGGTCTCGACCTCGATCTCCTCGGGCTTGACCACCACATCGATCTCTTCGGCCTCGGGAAGCACGGCCACCGTGGCGGTTGACGTGTGGATGCGGCCCGAGGCCTCGGTGATGGGCACGCGCTGTACCCGGTGGACTCCGCTCTCATACTTCAACCGACTGTAGGCTCCGTGGCCCTGGATGGCAAACACGACCTCCTTGAACCCGCCGACGCCCTGGGGGTTGACCGAGAGGATCTCGGATTTCCAGCGGTGGCGTTCCGCGTAACGGGCGTACATGCGGAACAAGTCGCCAGCGAACAGCCCCGCTTCATCACCTCCGGTGCCGGCACGGATCTCCATGATGATGTTCCGGTCGGCGTAGGGGTCCCGGGGCAGGAGCCGCCGCCGCAAGTCGGCCTCGAGCTCGACTAGGTGGGCGGTCAGGCGCTCGGCCTCGCTCCGGGCCAGCTGGCGCAGGGCCGGATCGGGTTCGTCACGCGCCATCGCCTCGGCCTCGAGCGCTTCGCGGTGCGCCTGCCGGTACGCCCGAAACCGGGTCACCGTCTGCTCGAGCTCCGCGTACTCCCTGGCCATGCGCTGGTAGCGCGCCTGGTCGGCGAGCATCGCCGGATCGGCCAGGGCGGCCGCTAGGGCCTCGAAGCGAGCCTCCTGCGCCTCCAGGCGCTCTCGCATGGTAGCGTCCATCGGGTTCACCGCATCCGATTATAGCAGGGGCGCTACGTCGGGCGTCCCGGCACCTGGTGGCAGCGGCGGCATCGGGCCTCGTATGTCTCCCTGGCGCCAATCAGGATGATCGGGTCGGTGTAGTGGGCGGGCTGGCCGTTGATCAGGCGCTGTGTGCGGCTTGCGGGTGCCCCGCACACCATGCAGATTGCCTGGAGCTTGGTGACCTCCTCGGCCAACGCCAGCAGGGTCGGCATCGGGCCGAAGGGCTCGCCGCGAAAATCGGTGTCCAGCCCGGCCAGGATGATTCGGGCGCCTCGACCCGCCAGCGCCGAGGCCACGGCGGCGATCCCGTCGTCGAGGAACTGGGCTTCATCCACCGCGACGACTTCGGTGGCCGGCCCCACCTGCAGCAGGATCTCCGCGCTGTGCGCGATCGGGACGGCCTCGAGGCGCGCGCCGTTGTGGGACGTGATAGACTGCACGGCGTAGCGGTCGTCCAACACGTGCTTGAAGACCTGTACCCGCTGCTGGGCGATCTGCGCCCGGCGCACCCGCCGGATCAGCTCTTCGGTCTTCCCGCTGAACATGCCACCGCAAATGACCTCTATGCTACCCTTTGTGCTTGCCATGCCGTCCCCTGGCCTCAGCGATCAGGCGCTCGACGCGCCGGGCATCGGGCTCGAAGCCCATGGCCCCATACTCGGAGTATGCGTCCTGCAGAGCCCTGATTCCCTCTGCCCGGGCACCAATGGCGCAGAGAGCCTCTCCGACGGTTTCCAGCGCCGCGGCCTGGCTCTTCCTGTTCCGCACCGCCCGTGCACGATCCAGGGCCGCTCTGGCCCAGGCGACGGCCGATCTGCCCTGGCCCAGGCGCAGCAGGACGTGGGCCAGCACAGACAGCCCCTCGCTGGAATACCGGCCGATGCCGGTCCGGCCCACAAACTCCACCGCTCGCTCCAACCATGTGCGAGCCTCCAGGTAGGCCGCGCGGCAGGCGCGCTGGTCTTGCAGGCTGTCACCGCGCTCCGCCTGGACCAGGCCCAGATTGAACAGGCCTGCCTGAATGCCCCACCCCCAGGCCTCCGCCGTGGCGTACTCGAGGGCACGGACGAAGTAGGCCAGCGCCCCGTCCAGGTCGCCTGCCCGCCGGGCCAGATGCCCCAACCCTGTGGCGATCTGAGAGAGTTCGGCCAGGTGCTGGGAACCCTCGAGGAGCCGCAAGGCTTCCAGGTACCGATCGCGGGCTTCCCCGTAACGGTGCGGCTGCCGCAGCATCGCGCCCAGGAACCCCACCCGAATGCAGGCGCGGGCGTGCGTCAGGTGGTCGACGCCGTGGGCGCGGCACATCGAGAGCGCGTCATGCGCTTTCGCCAGCGCCTCGTGGAACCGTCCTTCCTGCTCCAGGAGGCTGGAGGTCAGCAGCAGAAGGAGGATGCGATCCCTGGGGGGCCGCCCTTCCACCCGCTCGGCGTCCCCGATCAGGGACCGAGCCGCAGCGAAGTCGCACGGTTCCAGCTCCATCCGTGCCCGCACCATCGCCCAGGGGTATCTAAACATCCTGTCAACGGCAGGCGAGCGTCCGCCCGGCCAAGAGGATGACGGAGTCGTGACCGCGAGATCGAGGCCAAGGAAGCTCTCGACGGCGGACAGCGGCGCATCGAATACGACATGGGCGTCCTTCAGCCGGAACAACTTCGTGGCTGCCCTGGGCGGAGACTCGATAAGATCCCATCCGGCGCGCTGCGCCCGCCGGACGTGGCGGTGGACGCTCTTCCCGATGCTGTCGGGGGTGGCCCGTCCCCATCGGGAGAGGCGCCGGACGTCGCGGACGGTGACGAACCGCTCACGGCCGCACGCGCGCTCGTAGGCCAGCAGGCAGTACAGTTGGAAGAACGCCGGGCTGAGGGCCAGCGGCCGCCCGTCTGCGGTAACCTGCCGGTCGGTGAGCGAGAGGCGAAGCACCGGGTGTCCCCCGCGCCCTGCGAAGTTTTGCGAATGTTTCTCCTTGCGGACCGCCCGGGCCTGCTGAACAATCATTGAAGGAAGCAGGCCGTCAACCGACCGGGCGCGACCTTCGCGTGGAGTGGCGTCATGCGGAAAGGGCTCGCGGTTGTCGTCAGCATCCTAGCGGCGCACGCGCTGGCCGCTACGCAGGTTAAAGACGGCAACCTGATCGTCCCCGGCGACCGCATCGGCCCCTACCGGCTCGGCGTGACCGGCGCGGCGCTGCGCGAGCAACTGGGACTCCCACAGAACCTGGGGGCGGGGGCCAACCCAACCCTCGCAGCCACAGGATGGACGTTCGGACCGCAGGGGCAGCGCTGGGCGCTCTTGGCCCTCGTTCGTCGCGACACCGATCAGGTGGTAGCCCTGCTGCTCCAAGGCGCTGGTGAGGCGACGCGGTTCCGTACAGCCGAGGGTGTGGCCTTGGGCACTCCCGTTCAGACCGCGTGGCAGGTATATGGCACCCCCAGCTTCCGCTGGCTTCTCAGCGACAGGACCGGTTTCATCGTCGCCGTGTATGACCGCATTGGGTTAGCCATTGGCGGCTACACACAAGCGGGTGTGCCGCTGCCCGTACCAGCCAATACGGTCTACTACTTGCGAGTCTTCCCGGCGGGGTCCGCCGATGGTCTCTGGCCTGCGTCGCAGATTCCACGAATGCCATAGCGGTGGACCAAACGTGAACGGACGCCCCCCATCCGCGTCCCAAACCCGGAGCAGGTGATATGAGACGGGTCGGGGCCGCTGGCGCACTTCTGGCGATCGCCGGTCTCCTCGCGGGAGGTGCCGGTGGGCAGGAGGTGCTCCAGAGTCCTTACGCGGTCACGCCGCCTGACATCGACGGCGTCGTCGGAGAAGACGAGTGGCGGGCAGCGACTCGCCTGACCTTGCCCAGCCGCGACGGGAGTGCGCAGTGCGTCTTCCTTATCATGAACGATACGAAGCGGCTCTACGTGGGTGTCGACGCCATCCACGACATCACCAACACCACGGCGTCCAGCCCTCTCCACAGCGGCTTCGACAACATGGCCATCTGGTTCAAGGGCGAGGTCGGCTACTGGCTCTACGGCGACGGCCGGCTGCGCACGGGGCGCGACGATGGGCCCGCAGCGCGCCACATGATATACGAGCTGTCGGTCCCATTGGAGGAGATCGGGGTTGCACCCGGCGGGACGGTGGCCACCGGATTGCACTACTGGGACAACTACGACCGTGGCCCCAGCTTCTGGTGCCGCGGAACGTGGGCGTGTTCCTTCCAGAGAGGTACGGGCGGCTGGCTATCAGCCAGAAGCCGTGAGAACGGACCATAGCTGAAGGTGGAACACTGCCATGATGCGCGGGCCGGTGCCATGACCACGGGACATCGCGCACGCCGCTGCCTCGCGACGGTGGCCGTCGCAATCAGTCTCACAGTGCTCACGCCACTGAGCCCCGCCACGGCGGCCGCCGAACCTCCACTTCCTGAGGTAGTACGGTTGGTCGAGACGTTCGTCGACGCCTTGAACAAGCGGGACGGCAAGCTGCTCGCATCGCTGTATGCATACGCTCCCCACAGTCTGTGCACTGACCTGGACATCTTGACCTTCAACGAGGTCACGGGACAGGAGCCGCTGGCCCTCAAGGAACTCACGAAGAGCCAGGCCAGCCTGAGCGGCGCGCCGGGAACGGCGGCCTTGCCGACCGGAGGGTTCATCGTGGACTTCGGGCTGATGTGGACCTACCAGCTCAAGGGCGAGATTGAGGAACGGACCCTGCACGTGAGGGTGCAATGGCGCATCGAGCAGCAAGGCGGCACATATAAGGTCGTCACGCAGAAGACGACGGACCTCGACCATGACTCCGCCTGCTGAACGGATGCGCCGGGAGGGAGTGCCATGAAGCTCGTTGCCAGACTCTTCCTTGCGGTCGCCACCTTCGCCGCCATGGGGACGTTGGTGTCGGTCCCAGTCCGCGCGCAGGGACTCCCGGCGCTGCGGTTTCTTGGTCTCTCACCCACCCAGCCACCCGCGGATTCGTTGACGTCTCGCCTCGCCGTCGCCCATGCCATTGACCGCGACACCATCGTCAGGGCCACAATGGCCGTCTCCGCCATGGCCTCACCGGCCCTATCGATCCAGCACCCCCGGGTAGCCGGCCACAACCCGGCGGCGCGCGTCTACCCCTACGACCAGGCGAGGGCCAGAGAGCGCTACACGCGATCGGGCTGGACCGCGACGATTTCGATCATGGTGCCGTCCCCGACGAACAGATTTTGGGAGCTCTTCAATAACGCTGTGGCCGACGGCCTGCGGAACACGCTGGGCGCCAGCGTGACGTTACAGGTCGTGACCCCGTTCCGCGCCCTGGTTGACGCGGTCAGAGCAGGCCAGGCGGCGCTGTACATGTTCGGCTGGGCGAGCGTTCCCCGTGACTACGGGTATCCGTCTTTCGCCCTCGGTCTGGCCCACGACAACGACATCGCCGATCCCGAGATCCGGGCGCTCGTGGAGAAGCGAGACGCTGCCGCCCTGGAACAGCTGCTGCTGGAACGGGCCCTGATCGTGCCGATCATCCACTACGTCTCTCAAGGATGAGGGCGACCCTCCTCGCCTGGACGTGTCTGCTACCTCTGGCTGCCGCCCCGGGGGCTCCTGCAGAGGGGGCCGGGGAAATCGTGGCGTCCGTGCTGGACGCTGCCGGCCGCCCGACACCGGCCGAGGTGATCGTTGTCGGTGGCGACTGGCATGCGGCGCCGACCGATGCGACGGGGAGGGCCCACCTGCGGGTGGCGCCCGGCGCATGGGACGTCGTGGTGTTCTCCGCTGACCTGGCGGTGGTCCCCACATCACGTGCTACCGTGGTGAGGGCCGGGGAGAGCGCCTCTTTAGAATTCCGGGCGCTTCCCAGGTCGGCCCGGATCACGGGGACCGTCCGACTCCGCTCCGATCTGCCTACAGCACTGACATCGCTCCACGTAGCCGCATATCCCGCCAATCCCGCCGACGGCGCATACCCCGTCTCCACCGGGCAGGTGGCAGAGGACAGGGCGTTTTCTCTTGCCGTCCCGGTGGGCCGGTGGCGGGTGGGGTTGCTGGAAGCGCCGACGGTGACCGCTCCGGGAGAGGCCGCCGCGGGAGGCGAATCCCGTGCGGACCTGGAGGTGGATTTCCAGAGACTTGCCGGCGTCACCGGGTTCGTCTATGAAGCCGGACTGGTGACCGAGCGCACGGGGCCTCCGTTCTCGCTGACCAGCGTCGGGCTCTATGCAATTGATCCGCAGGGCCAGCACCGGATCCTGGCGATCAGCCAGGCCAGGGCAGACCAGACATACGCCGTCTTCGCACCCGTTCTCCCGGGCATGCCCCTTGCGGCCTTCGCATGGCGTGCGGGCGGCAGCGCGGTACCGGCCGCCGTCCGAAGCCGGGCCGCGCCGGGAAGTGCGGCGTTCGCAGATTTCCGGTTCGTGGTGAATTCTGGAACGCTGACAGGCCGTGTGGTGGACCCTGGCGGCAGGCCGGTCTCCGATGCCTGGGTGGCAACTGTCTCGGCCGTCCGCTACGAGGACTGGATGATCTGGGGCAGACCGGTGCGGGCCGTCGACGGGACGTTCCACATTCGCGTGCCGCTGGGACCGGTCCTGGTGCGGGCCTGGAGGGATCCGCACCGCACGGGCGCGCCGGTCCGGGTGTCGGTGGGTAGTCCGGAACCCGTGGTGGTTCGCCTGGAGGCGCCATAGACCGAGGGAAGGTGGAGCGCGACATGTTACCAGAGGGGGTGACTCCGTGAGGACGCAATCGGTCGCAGTCATGCTGGCCATTGCACTCGTTCTGGGGGTGACGCCTGAGGCCCTCAGCGCCGACTTCGTGAGCATGGCCTTCGGGCTGGACGCCCGAGCCGAGTATCCCTGCCCCTTCCGCGTGGAGACAGCGCAGTGGGCGGCCAGTGACTACCCTACCTACGTCGTCGTCCATTGGAGAGCGACACGGTCCGGCGAACGCCGCGAGATCCGAGTTGCCGCACCAAACGGGCGCAGCCTTGTGGACGCGCTCACATAGACGACGGATGCGCCGCGCAGGTGCAGTCTCGTTTTCGTTCCCGTCCTGGGCACGACGGCGGAAACATGGTTGGGAAGGTGGCAGGTCACAGTGTCACTCAATGGTAAGCCAGTAGGCGAAGGATCGTTTGAGATCCTGCCGACACGAGAGGGTGCCCTTCCAGAGTACCAACGCCTGCTGGCCTCGTCCCCCACGTCTGCCGTCGCGCACTTCCGGGTCGGCGCCACTGCCGCTCTGGTAGGACAGCTGGATCTCGCCGAACGTCACCTCCGGGAGGCCTCCCGCCTCTCGCCGACCTGGTGGATTCCTCCGCTGGCATTGGGTCGTGTCTACCTCCGGCAGGGCAAACGAGACGAAGCTCGGGAGCGCTTGTTCTTCCTTCGCGGATTGCTGCTGGGCCGACGGGACGAACCCGAGACGAGAGTGGCCTTCTACAAAATGATGCTGGACGACCTCCTCAGGGAGCTGGGGGAATAGACCGCCCGCCCATCTCAGTTCGCCTCCGCGAGAGGTGTACGCCGTGGGCATCGAGGGGGTTGCATGATGTCGAGACGTGGCTCGCCGCGATCGACATGCCGCCAGCCTTTGCCCCTGATGGTGTGCGCGATCGCCACGACCCTCGCGGCCCAATCGGCCTTCGCCCAACTGCCGTTCGAGCGCCGCGACGGTCTGCGCAGAGCGGCGGGGGACGGCGTTTGGAGGGAGTGAACATGGGGAAGGTTACCGCGCTGCTTGCGGCCCTGGCTGTCCTGGCTGTCGGATCGGCTGTAGGCGCCCAGCAGAGACCCGCAAGCCGGGCGCGGCACGTGCTCATTATCAGCATCGACGGCGCTCGACCCGACGGTCTTCGGGTCGCCGGGATCGGCTCGATCCTTCAGGAGGCCAGCGCCAGCATGACCGCACAAACCACCGTGCCGCCCACCACGGCCTCTGCCCACATGTCCATGGTCTCGGGGGTGGGGCCCGAGAAGCACGGCGTGCGCGACAACACCTGGCGACCGGGAAGACCTCATCCCCCGGTGCCGACGGTCTTCTCGGTATCCAAGCAGGCAGGGCTGCGCACAGCGCTCTTCACGCAGAAGCCGTACGTGCCCGTGATCGCCGATCCACGGTACATGGACAGGGTAGAGCTCGTGCCCTGGCGATCGGCCACGCTGACTTCGGACTTGATTGCAGCGGCGTCGGCATACATCCGTTCGGCGAAACCCCACGTAGTCCTAGCACACATCTCGGAGCCTGATGCCGCAGGACACGCCGATGGCTGGATGTCTTTTGCCTACCTCCAGGCACTGCGCCGGGCGGTCTCTGGGATCGGACTCCTGCGCCAAGCGCTCCGGGAGGCCGACATTGAGGAACAGACGCTGGTGATCATCACGGCAGACCACGGCGGCATCGACCGGGACCATGTCACCACAGTTCCCGAAGTGATGACGATTCCGTGGATTGCTCAAGGCAGCGGGGTCAAGCAGAGTCTGGAGATTCAGCGGGCAATCGTCATCTACGACACGGCTGCCACCGTTCTGTACGCCCTCGGGCTGGACGTCCCCCAAGGCTGGGACGGGAAACCTCTTACGGAGGCGTTTGTTACAGCGACGCCGTTGCCGCTGCGTGGGGCGGTTGCCCGAACACCCCTTGCGCCCCCAAACCGACCGCAAGCGACCCCGGCCCTTACACCTTGAGGCCGTACTTTCGGGCAAACTTCTGGACGCGGCCCTCTGTGTCCACGAACTTGCGCTGGCCCGTGAAGAACGGGTGGCACTTGGAGCAGATCTCGACGCGGATGGTCTTCTTGGTCGACCCGGTGATGAAGGTCTCGCCGCACGCACAGGTGACGCGCGCCTGGTAGTACTCGGGATGGATGCCCGGCTTCATGGACGACTCCCACATGACACGGATATGCGAACAGCGGGCATTATAGCAGATGGCGCCGTGGTGAGTCGAGCGCGGCGTGTGGAGGGCTACCGGAGATAGGGCATCGGGTCTACCGCGCGACCATCCCGGCGCACCTCGAAATGCAGGTGGGGCCCCGTACACCACCCCGTGCAGCCCACGCGGGCGATCAACTGGCCCTTCTTGACGCGCTGACCGACGCGCACGTGCAACACGGACGCGTGCCCGTACACTGTGACCATGCCGCCCTCATGTCGCAGGAGCACGGCCTTCCCGTAGCCATAGTGCCACCCGGCGACTTCGACGACGCCGTCACGCGCCGCGTAGACGGGTGTCCCCGCCCGCGCGGCGATGTCGATGCCCTCGTGCTGGCGCCGGCGCCGCCACCCGAATCGAGAGGTGAGCGTTCCGCGGGCCGGCCAGAGGAAGGCTCCTGACGCCCGCAGCCGTCGCGCCTCGGCCGTGGTCAGGCCCGTCCCGCTCCGGGTCTGGAGACCTGCCCGGCGATGCCGCGGGAGCGTGCCGGCCGACACATGGAGGCGCTGCCCGGGCTTGATCCAGTCTGAGTGACCCAGGTTGTTGAGCGCCATGAGGTCCTCGATATCGGTCCCGTAGCGCCTGGCAATGTCCCACAGCGTCTCGCCTGACCGTACCACGTGCGTGACCGTGGATTCCCGACGTGCCGCGGCCCGCGCCACCGCCCGTGTTGATGATCCCGTGCTGGGAACCATGAGTCTCTGTCCAGGGTGGAGCACAGCGGTAAGTTCCAGGTCGTTGGCCTCTGCTAGGGCCTCAACAGAGACGCCGTAGCGGCGGGAAAGATCCCACAGCGTATCTCCGCCCCTGACGGTGTGCGCCACGGTCGGCCGGGCGGCGGGCGATGGCTGAAGGATGGCCGCACGGAGCGTTCTGGAGTGGGAAGCGGTAACGGGAGAAGTCTGGCCGTGCGCCAAAGCGGCGTCATGGAGCCACCCCGGCCGGCGCATGGCCGGTGTGGCGTCCGAGAGCTGGCGTAGCATCCGCTCGCCAACTGACACCACGGCGGGCCGCGGCGCAGTCTGCATCTCTGATGCGGGAACTTCCGACGCACCCAGCGCCGGCACCATGAGGGCGCACACTGCAGTGCACGTGGCGACCGCCAAAGTCCTGCGCAAGGCTCCCTCCCGCGTAGTCCAGCCTCCGGCGCCAGGCTGCACGTCGGTCGTCTTGCTGCTGTCGCGCACGTGGGCACGCGTGCGCTATGTCACGGAACACCTATCGTGCCTACTTGCGTGCGGAGCAAACTTGTAGTTCGACCGTACGACGGCGAATTCCTGCCGACCGGACGGCCGGCATGTCGCCTGCGGCCGTTTGCCCCCGGAGCCGCCGTCTAGGCGCCGTTCTCCTCTGAACTCTTCACGATGGACCGCAGGAAAGCGGCGTTGTTGGCGGTCTTGCGCATGCGGTCGAGAATCAGCTCGGTCATCGCCACCGTGTCGAGCTGCTCCAGACTCTTGCGCAGCACCCACACCTTGCGCAGCTCCTCGTCGGTGAGCAGCAGTTCCTCACGCCGCGTGCCCGACATCTTGATGTCGATGGCCGGGAAGGTCCGGCGCTCCTGGAGCTTGCGGTTGAGGTGCAACTCCATATTGCCGGTGCCCTTGAACTCTTCGTAGATGACGTCATCCATGCGGCTGCCGGTGTCGATCAGCGCCGTGGCGAGAATCGTGAGGCTACCCCCTTCCTCGATCTTGCGGGCAGCGCCGAAGAAGCGCTTGGGCCGGTGCAGCGCTGCGGGATCGAGGCCGCCCGACAGCGTGCGCCCGGACGGTGGGATCACCAGGTTGTTGGCGCGAGAGAACCGGGTGAGGCTGTCGAGCAGGATGACCACGTCCCGGCCGCCCTCCACCAGCCGCTTGGCGCGTTCGAGCACCAGATCAGCCACCTGGATGTGCTCCTCGGGTGCCCGGTCGAAGGTGCTCGCGACAACCTCGGCCTCGACCGAGCGGCGCATGTCGGTGACTTCTTCCGGCCGTTCGTCCAGGAGCAGGACCATCAAGTAGATCTCGCTGTGGTTCTGGACCACGGACTGGCCGATCTTCTTCAGCAGGGTGGTCTTGCCGGCCTTGGGCGGCGAGACGATCATGCCGCGCTGTCCCTTGCCGATCGGCGCAAACAGGTCCACGACTCGCACCGTCAGATCGGACTCCGGGAGCTCGAGCCTCACGCGCTCGTGGGGGAAGACCGGCGTGAGCGCCTCGAAAGACGGCCGGGTGCGCGCCTGCTCGGGGTCCAGGCCGTTGACCGCCTCCACTCTCAGCAGCGCGAAGTACTTCTCGTTGTCCTTGGGCGGCCGGACCTGGCCGAGCACCTCATCGCCCACGCGCAGGCCAAACCGCTTGATCTGGGAGGGTGACACATAGATGTCTTCGTTGCCCGGCAGGTAGCCGCTCGTCCGAAGGAACCCATAGCCCTCCGGCATGATCTCCAGAATGCCGGCCCGGATCAGGAGCCCCGCGTCTTCAGTCTGCTTCTGGAGGACCCGCATGATCAACTCCTGCTTCCGGAAGCGGCGGTAGTTGGGGATGTTGAGCTCCCTGGCCATGTCCTGGAGCTCAGAGAGGGTCTTCGCCTCCAGTTCTGCAATTGGCACGACTTACTCACCTCTTGTGTTCTTTCCCACCGCCGCGGTGGCTAGACGCGCGCGGTGCGACGGGCTTCAAGCTCGGCCTGGAGTTTGCGGACGTCGGCCAGGAACTTCTCTAGCCCGATGTCTGTCATAGGATGCTTGAAGAGCTGCTCCAACACCCGAAACGGCATGGTGGCCACCGGGCACCCGACCAGCGCCGCCTGGACCACGTGCACTGGGTGGCGCAGGCTGGCTGCCAGAACCTTGGTGGGAACGTTGTAGTGCCGGTACGCCTCCACGATGTCGCGGACCAGCTGCATCCCGTCAGTCCCGTTGTCGTCCAGCCGACCCACGAAGGGACTGCAGTACCGGGCCCCGACCTTGGCGGCAATCAGCGCCTGGGGCAGGGAGAACACCAGGGTCACGTTCACCGGGATCCCCCTGCTGCCCAAGACCCGGGCGGCCTTGATCCCTTCCGGGGTGACCGGCACCTTGACCACCACGTTGGGCGCCCAGGTGGCGAAGGTCTCGCCCTCACGGACCATCCCCTCGGCGTCGGCCACGGTGGTCTCCACGCTCACCGGACCGTCGACGAGGGCACAGATCTCCTGGATCAGGCTCTTGTGCTCGCGGCCTTCCTTGGCCACGAGGGTAGGATTGGTCGTAACGCCGTCGAGGATCCCCCATGACTGCGCCGTCTTGATCTCCTCGATGTTGGCCGTGTCGACGAAGAACTCCATCGCCCTACCTCCCTGTGGCCTCGATGTACATGACCTCGCCGGCGTCGGTGGGCTTCAGCATCTTGAGCTGGTCGCCTGGCCGCAGTTGCAGCAGCAACACGACCTGATCATTCCGGTAGACCGCACTAACGACGGCCACGCGATGGGTTCGGATCTGCTTGTTGGCATCTTCGACCACAACCACCGGCGGCGGCCCACCGCGCACCTCGCGCAGCGTTCCCACCGTGAAGTCAAACCGATTCAGGGCCTCCATCATGATGTTGAGGGCGGCGATGGCTTCTCCCCTGGTGGCGGTACGCGTCGGCCGAAAGGTGTTGTCCGGTAGGGCCGGCACGATCTTGCGATCGAGGGCCACCACCACGCTGCCCCGCGCTTCGGCGGGGATCTCGCGGGCGTCGGCCACCACCAGCGCGTCGTTGGCCCGGCGCAGCGCCTCGGCCTCGAGCCCCATGCCGCGAACGATGAACGTCGCCAGGTCGGCCCGTGTCACAGGTTGCCTGGGGCGAAAGGTGTTGTCGGGGTATGCGGAGATCATCCCCCGCTGAAAGGTGATGACCACCGTGGTGGGATTCTCCTTGGTGGTGTGCACGCCGATGAAGCTGTAGCGGCCAGGGCGGACCGGCTGATCGTTCTGGTCGAGCTGCCGCCAGCGCGTCTTGAACGTGAGGGCCTGGTTGGCCGCCAGGGGCATCGGCCGGTCGAGGGCCTGAAACGGCCGGCCCAGCGACCACCGGGCTACCTCATTGCCGTCTTGATCACGCACGATGAAGTCGTGGAACTGGGTGCTGCCGTAGTCGAAGAGCACATCTGGCAGGAAGAACACCCGGAGGCCGGGTTTGATCTGCACCGTGCCCTCGTCGATGACCTCGAGCAGCGAGCTGTCGGCCCGCGCCTCCACGATGCGTACGCGCGCGACCCGCTCGCGCACCGTCCCCTGCGCGGTCTTGGTCTCCACGTAGAGCTCGCCCTCCAGCCCTGCCTTCATCCCTTCGCGCTCAGTGAGCCTCATCCGTGGCCGGCCGCGCTCCGGGCCCAGCATCTCGGTCTCGCGACCGGGACCGGTGTTGGCGATCGAGAAGGTCATCTCGATCTGTTCGTCCGGGCCGTATACCTGTTTGTCCACCGACAGGGTATAGACCACCGCTCCCTTGCGGACTTCTGCCTTGGTGGTCGAGACCGTGCCCATGATAGACGCCGCCGCGACAGCCAGCCGGTCGGCCGGAGGGATCTGGTCCACGTCTCGGAAGTCTGGCGGCCGCACCCCGGCCGTGGGGATCCCCAGGGCCCGCGCCAGCGCCACCGCCATGTCCAGTCGCGTCAGGGGTTCGTCCGGTCCAAACCGGCCGTCGGGCAGACGTTGGACCACGCCCTTGGCGTAGAGCCGTTCTGCCGCCCGCCGGTATGGATGGTTTGCCATGTCGGTGAACACCTGCGCACTGGCAGGCAGCACAGCCAACGCCACGAGCGCAACCACGGCGGCGACCCGCGTCCATGTAGTCATCCGCAAAACGCCTCCCTCACCATGCACAGCTGCAGGCCCGGCCGGCGGGGCAGCGGGCTGTCGTCCATCCTATGTCAGGCCTGTGTAGTGCGTGTAACGTCGGGAGATCGACCTCGGGAGTCTTGATTTGAGCAAGACCGGAGATTCGTGACGCGGGGTCGCGGCCGCACCCCGATCGTCGCTAGATACGTACGTAATATTGGTAGCATACCCCCCGGGGGCCGCGCAAGCCCCGACTGACCGCAATTGGCCGGGCCGGTTTCCCCGGCATCGCCCCCCGCCGCGCCGAGGGCTACATGCGGTCCGGGGCCGAGACGCCCAGCAGACCCAGCACCCGCCGCAGGACAATGCGGGTCGCCTCGACGAGGGCAAGCCGTGCCGCGGCCAGCTGTGCATCGTCACCCAGCACACGGCAGTGGGTGTAGAAGAGGTGAAACGCCTCGGCCACTTCGCGGGCATAGGCGCAGAGCCGGTGCGGCTCCCGGCGGAGCCCGGCGGCCCGGATCACCTCGGGCAACTCGGCCAAGATGCGCGCCAGCATCCACTCCCGCTCGTCTTCCAGGCGATCGAGCGGAGGCGATGCGCCGGCGGCCAGTCCGGCGGTGGCGGCCTCCCGCAGGATGCCGGCGATGCGGGCGTGGGCGTACTGGACATAGTAGACCGGGTTGTCCTGGGAGTGTTGCTGAGCCAGCGCCACGTCGAAGTCCATGGGAACCGTCGGCGAGAACATGGCGAAGAAGTAGCGCCCGGCATCGGTTCCGACGGTGTCAATCAACTCCCGCAGCGTGACGAACTCGCCGGCGCGTTTGGACATCCGCAGTAGTTCTCCGGCGTTCTTCAGCCGGACGTGCTGGTAGATCAGGATCTCCAGGGCGTCCGGTGGCAGGCCCAGCGCCTGGAGGCCCCCTCTCACGCGGGCCACGTCTCCGATATGATCAATGGCCCACACGTTGATCATCAGGTCGAATCCGCGTGCCCGCTTGTCCAGGTGATAGGCGATGTCGCTCCCGAAGTAGGTCCACTCGCCCGTCGGCTTGACGATCACCCGGTCCTTGTCGTCTCCGAACGCTGTCGAGCGGAACCAGGTCTTGCCGTCGGCGTCGTAGATGTAGTCGCGCTTACGCAGTTCGGCCAGGGCCCGGTCCACGGCTCCCGACTCGACCAGGCTGCGCTCGCTGAACCAGAGGTCGAACCGCACGCCGAAGCGCGTGAGGACGTCGCAGATGTCCTCGATCGCCGCCCTCACGCTCACGTCCCGGAAGTAGTTGAGGCGCTCCTCCTCGGGTGCCTCGATCCACCGTGGACCATCGGATGCCGCGATCTTCCGGGCCAGATCCGTCACGTACTCCCCGCGGTAGCCGTCCTCGGGGAGGGGCCTGGGCCGGCCGAAGAGTTCGAAATAGCGGCACTCGACCGACTGGGCCAGGCTCCGCACCTGCTGGCCGGCATCGTTGATGTAGTACTCGCGCCAGACCGAGTACCCCAGCGCCGCCAGCAGGTTGGCCAGCACATCGCCGATGACGGCGTTGCGGCCGGCGCCCACATGCAGGGGCCCGGTGGGATTGGCGCTGACGAACTCTACGTTGACCCGCTTGCCCGCGCCGATCGTCTGCTGGCCAAAGGTGTCCTGTAGCGAGCGGATGGCGGCCACGATCTGCCGCCGCCACGGCCAGGCCAGGGTGATGTTGACGAAGCCCGGGCCCGCGATCTCGAGCTTGCTGATGCGCGCCGGATCAGGGGCCCAGGCCTCGATGAGGACCTGGGCAATCGCCTCCGGCCTGCCGCCGGTCTGCCGGGCGAGCATCATCGCCGCGTTGGTGGCATAGTCGCCGTGGCGACGGTCCCTGGGGATCTCCACATCAAACTCCGGCAGGTCCACGGGCGGTAGCGCGCCGCTGGCCATGGCACGGCGGGCGGCGCTGTGGATTTCCTCTCTCAAGGCGTCGCGGAACATCGCCTCACTATAGCATGGGCGGGGCCGGGATGAACTTGCCCAGCACTCGCGGGCCGGCGGCTCCGGTCGCGCCGGGGACGTTGGTCGGGAGCCCGGCCACGGCGTCCGAAGCCAGCAGGGCAAAGGCCATGGCTTCCTTCAATTTCCCGTCGACGCCGAACTCCTCGCTCAGCCGCACGGGCACTCCCAGACCCGCGGCGATGCGCTCCCGCAGAAAGCGATTGTAGGCGCCGCCCCCGGCCAGCACGACCTCGTCGAGTCCGCCGCGCGGCAGGAGAAAGTCCTGATAGGCCCGCACAATGGAATCCGCGGTCAGCGCCGACACCGTGGCCACGGTGTCCTCGACGCTCAGCCCCCGGCGGCGCGCCTCCTCCAGAAGCCGGCTCGCGAACGGCTGGCCGAAGACCTCGCGGCCTGTGGTCTTGGGCGGGGGCTGCCGCAGATATGGATCCGACAGCAGGTCCTCCAGCCAGCCCTCATCCACTTGTCCGCGCAGCGCCATCTGGCCGTCGCGGTCGAAGGCCCAGCGGCCACCCGTCAGCTGCTGGATGACCCCATCAATGACCATGTTGCCCGGCCCCGTGTCGAAGGCCAGGACGTCCTCGATCCGGCAGCCGTCCGGCTGACGTGCCGGCAGGTAGGTCACGTTGGCGATGCCGCCGATGTTCTGCGAAGCCCGGGAGCGTTGCGGGTGGCGGAAGACCACCAGGTCGAAGTACGGCACCAGCGGCGCGCCGTGGCCACCCGCGGCGACATCGGCCACGCGGAAGTCTTCGACCACCGGGAGGCCGGTGCGCTCGGCAATCACGGCTCCCTCCCCGATCTGCAGCGTGGCGCCGTGGGGCGCCGGGATGTGCCAGACGGTCTGCCCGGCGGACCCGATGAGGTCGACCTGGTCGGGGCGCAGGCCCGCGCGGGCCACCACCGCCAGCGCTGCCTCGGCAAACAACTCGCCGAGCCGGAAATCGAAGCGCGCCAGTCGGTCCACCGTCGCCATTTGAGGCTCGAACATCCGGAACAACTCGTCGCGGTCTTCTGGTGGGAATGGGTGCGTGAGCCCTGCGACCAGCCGCACCTTGGCCGCAAGGCCCGCGTCGGTGACTTCCACCAGCGCGGCGTCCACCCCGTCGGCAGAGGTGCCCGAGATCAGACCGACCACGCGCCGAGGGTTCCTGCGGGCGAGTTCAGCGATCTGGCGCATCGTGCCCTTCCCGCAGTGCAGCGCGGACACGTCCGCCGGCGGTCTCGAGCCGGCGCTCCGCTTCCTGCCGGCTGACCCCGGCCAGCGCCATGACGATCGCGACCTTGACGCTGCCTTCCGCCTCGTCCAGCAGACGGCCGCTGGTCTCCACGTCGAGCCCGGTGGCCGCCGCGACCATCCGGCGCGCCCGGGCCAGCAGCTTGACGTTGCGCGGCGGCATGTCCACCATCAGGTTGCTGTACACCTTGCCCAAGCGCACCATGGCCGCGGTACTGAGCATGTTCAGCACCAGCTTCTGCGCCGTGCCGGCCTTCATGCGCGTGGATCCCGTGAGCACCTCGGGCCCGGTGACCGGCGTGATGGCCACATGGCCTCTGCGCGCCAGCGGCGATCCGGGCACGTTGCTCACGGAGACCACGGTGCTGCCTCGTCGCCTGGCTTCTTCCACGGCGCCCAGCACGAACGGCGTGACCCCGCTGGCTGCGAGGGCGACGACCACATCCCGCGGCCCGGCTCCCAGCTTGGCGACCTCCGCCATCCCGGCCTCGGCATCGTCTTCTGCCGGGGCCGACGACTGCACCGTGGCGGCGGCTCCTCCGGCGATAACCACATGGATGACCTCGGGGTCCACGCCAAACGTCGGGGGCCACTCCAGCGCGTCCAGGAGGGCGATGCGGCCGCTGGTGCCGGCGCCTACATAGATGACCCGGCCGCCGGCGCGGAGCGCCCCCACCAGCGCGTCCACCCCGCGGGCAATGTTGGGAATCTCCGCCGCCACTGCCAGAGGGACAGAACGGTCTTCCTCATTGATGATCCTGAGGATCTCCTCCGTCGAGAGGAGGTCCAGGTCCATCGACCGCGGGTTGCGTTGCTCGGTACCCAGCGCCGCGTAGTCCACGGGGCCCTGGAAGTCACTCGGGCGCATCGAGGTCACCTCGTCGTCTGGCGGTCAGCCGGGCGGCCAGGGCGGTGGCATCGAGCCCCGACGCGCGGGCGGCCAGGAGTGCGGCACCGATCTCCGGGGATAGCGCTGCGGGGCGGAGTGCAGCGGCTATCCCGGCGGCACGCAGAGCCTCGGTCATAGGCGCGATGATCAGGTCGCCTGCCTCAAACACGCCGCCGACCGCGATCAAGGGGAATGCGCTGGCCGCCCACCCCAGCGCACGCGCCACGGCCCCGATCATCATCGCCAGGTCCCGACCGGCCCGGCGCAGGATGCGCCGGGCCGCCGCATCGCCGGCGCGGGCCGCCGCGAAGGCCAGCGGGGCCACCGCCGCGACCTCGTCGATGCCGACGCCGCGCACCGCCTGTTTGAGGGCGTCGAGTGACCGGAGCGCGAACCGGGCCCGGACGGCGTCTGCCAGCGCCGTGGCCGGCCCGCGGCCGTCGTGGGCCCGCATCGCCGCACGGAGTACTGCCCGGCCGATGGCATACCCGCTGCCTTCATCGTCGAGCAGCGGACCCCATCCGCCACAGCGAGCCCGGTTCCCATCGCGATCCACCCCAAATGCCACCGACCCAGTCCCTGCGATGATCACCACGCCCGGGGCCAGGCACAGGCCGCCTGCCAGCGCCGCCGCCGCGTCGTGATCCACATGGACATGCGGCGCCAGCCCCGATGCGCGCAGGACCGCCACCAGGCGCGCGCGCACTGCCGGGTCGTCGGCGCCGGCCAGCCCGGCGCCAAGGGCGCGCACCGGCGGCCGCAGGTCCGCCTGCCGCAGCGCCTCTTGCGCTGCCGCCACCACAACCCCGGCGGCTTCCTCGGGTTCCCGGTGGTAGGCGCTCGCGGACTGCACGGTCGCCACCGCCAGTACGGCGCCGCTACCGGACAGGACCGCCGCCCGCGTCTTGGACGCGCCGCCGTCTATCCCGACGATGAACTCATCGGCCATCCCAGGCCTCGATCACCGCGTCGTGAAAGGCCGGGCGGAACTGCCGGATCGCCTCGGTGTCGGCCCGGGGATGCACGCGGTTGGAGAGCAGCACGACCGCCAGGTCGCGTTCGGGATCGACCAGCAACGAGGTGCCCGTGAATCCGGTGTGGCCGAAGGCGCGGGCGGAGGGGCGGGTGCCTACGAACGGACATCCCTTCAGCGCCCAGCCCAGGCCCCTGGGCTCGCCGCCCACGCCGCGCGTCTGATGGCGAGTGGCCTCCTGGACGGTCGGCGCCGAGAACACGCGCACCCCGTCCAGCGTCCCTCCTTGCAGCATCAGACGGCCGAAGCACGCCAGGTCCGCCGCGGTACCGAACAGCCCCGCGTGACCCGCCACTCCACCTCCCACGTACCAGGCGTTGCCGTCGTGGACCTCGCCGCGCAGCAGCGCGGTCCGCCAGGCGAATTGACGGCCAGCACCCTGTTCGGCGGCCTTCGCCCGCTCGTACGCGTTGCCGACCTCGGTGGCCGCACACCGTAACCGCCAGGACGCGGGCGGGCAGAAGCGCGTGGCGGTCATCCCCAGCGGACCGAAAATGCGGCGGGCCGCGTACTGGGCCAGCGACTCGCCCGAAAGCCGCTCGACCAGGAATCCCAGCACGATGAACCCCAGGTCGCTGTACTCCACCCTCACTCCCGGCGGCGCCAGAGCCGGCGTGGCGCAGATGCGCGAGATGGCCTCGCGAATCGACCGGCAGGCACGGGCCCTCGCCGCCGCCGACAAGGCCGTTGCTCCGTCAGGCGGTGCGGGCAGATAGAGCATCTCCCAGGCCGGCAGGCCAGAGGTGTGCGTCAAGAGATGGCGCACCGTGATCGAGGCCTTGCCGCCGGTGGCAAAGGGCGGTAGGTAGGACGCCACGGGCGCATCGAGATCGGCCCTGCCCTCTTCCCACAGTTGCAGGATCGCCGTGGCGGTGACCAGGGGCTTCGTGAGGCTGGCGAGGTCGTAGACGGTGTGCGTGGTCGCCGGGCGCCGGCGCGGGAGGAGCTGCGCGTGGCCGAAGGCCTCGACGTACAACGTCCGCTCCCGTCGGGCGATGGCGACTACCGCACCGGGGAACACCCCGCCGGTCAGCGCGGCGCTGATGCGTTCTCGCACGACCCGGCGAACTCGTTGCACCGCGGGCGTCCACGCGGTCATCGCAGCCTCGGATCGAGCAGGTCGCGCAGGCCGTCACCCAAGAGGTTGAAGCCCAGCACGACCACCATGATGGCCAGGCCGGGGAACACCGCGTTCCACGGCGCGATCTCCAGGAACTGCCGGCCCTCGCTGAGCATGTTGCCCCACGACGGGGTGGGCGGCTGGGTGCCCAGTCCCAGGAAGCTCAACGCCGACTCCGAGAGGATGGCCAGCGAGAGCGACAATGAGATCTGCACCGTCACCGCCGCCAGCACATTGGGGATGACGTGCCTCCAGATGATGCGCACGTTGCCCAGTCCCAGGGCACGGGCGGCATCCACGAACTCCAGGGAGCGCACCGTGAGCGCCGCGGCCCTGGCCACCCGCGCGAACTGCGGCGTGTAGACGATGCCGATGGCGACCACCAGGTTGAACAGGCTCGCCCCCAGCACTGCCATGATGGCGATGGCCAGCAGGATGGCCGGAAAGGCGAAAATGATGTCCATCGCTCGCATGGCGAGCGAATCCCACCAGCCGCCGTAGAAGCCCGCAGCCAGGCCGAGCGATGTCCCCAGCGCCACGGCCACGAGGACAGAGAGGAACGCCACGACCAGCGAGATGCGCGCTCCCCACAGCACCCGGCTGAACACGTCACGGCCGAACTCGTCGGTGCCGAAGAGGTATCGTCCGCCCGGCGGGGCCAGCGCGTCGGGGGGCGACATGGCGCGGATGTCGTGGGGCGCCAGCACCGGCGCCAGCAGCGCGACCAGCACGCTGGCGGAGACGATGAGCAGGCCGATGGGTGCCACCCTATTGCGCACGAAGCGCCGGGCCCACCAGCGCGCGCCCACGCCGATGCGCGGGACCGCAGCCGCATCCCGATCCCGAAGCGCCTCAGGTGTAGCGGATGCGGGGGTCGATCCAGGCATACAGCAGATCCACCACCAGGTTGGTCAGCACGAACAGCAACGCGACGACCAGCACGACGCCCTGCACCACAGGATAGTCGCGCTGGAAGATCGCCTGCAGGACCAACCGGCCCATCCCGGGCAGCGCGAAGATTTCCTCGATCACCACGGTCCCGCCCAGCAGGTACCCCATCTGGAACCCGATAACCGTGATCACCGGGATCATGGCGTTGGGCAGGGCGTGCCGCACCATGACCGCGGTTCCCCGCAGCCCCTTCCCGCGGGCCGTGCGCACGTACTCCTGGCCCAGGACCTCCAGCAGCGACGAGCGCACGTACCGCATGAGGATGGCGGCGATGGCCCCACCGAGCGCCAGCGCGGGCAGGTAGAGGCTCTGCAGCGTGCCCAGCGGGTTCTGCGTGAGGGGCACGTACTGGCCCAGCGACACGTGCAGGTACCGCGAAAACACCAGAATCAGCATGGCGCCCAGCCAGAAATTGGGAATCGACAGCCCGAGCAGCCCGGCGATCCGTGCCACGACGTCGAACAGGGAATTGCGCGTCACGGCCGAGGCGATGCCCAGCGGGACGGCCAGGGCGACCGCCACCGCCAGCGCCAGCGACGCCAGCTGGAACGACAGCGGCAGCCGCTGCTTGATGTCGTCCAGCACCGGCCGCGCCGTGCGCAGCGACACCCCAAAGTCCCCGCGCAGGATCCGGCCCACGTAGTCGATGAACTGGGCGTGAATCGGCTTGTCCACGCCGAAGAACCGCCGCAGCTCGGCCATCTGCTCCGGGGTCATCTCCACCTGCGTGCCCAGAAACAGTTGTACCGCATCGCCCGGGATCAGGCGGATCAGCAGGAAGACCACCGCGAGGATGCCGAGCAAGACCGGGATGAGGGCCACCAGGCGCGCGCCAAGATACCGCTGCATACAGACAACTCTAGCCCCCGGGGGCGCGATGGCGCCCCGCCCCGTGCGGCCCGGTCAGTGACGGTCTCTGCGCTGCGGCTCTACCGTTCGACGGTCGCCTCCTCCAGGTAGTACAACGCGCCATTGCCGATGACCCGAAAGCCTTTGACGTACCCCTGGAGCACCTGGGTCTCCATCGGATTGTACAGGAAGACGGCCGGCGCCGCCTCGACCAGCGCCTTCTCCAGCTCGGCGTAGATCGGCCTGCGCGCGGCGGGGTCGAGGTTGACGCGGCCCCGCTCCAGCAGCCGGTCGATGGCGCTATCCTTGAACAGGAAGTTGTTCACGGCACCGGTGCTGTGAAAGGTACGGTACAGGAACCGATCGGGGTCGGGATCGCCGCCGCGCAGCTCGATCATCGTATCAAAGTCGCGCTGGACCCACCGGTTGATGTACGTCCCCCACTCGATGGTCTCCAGGGTGGCCGTCACGCCGATGGCCCGGAGCTGTTCCTGGATCACCTGGGCCACCGCCACCCCGCCTTCGTAGGTGGGCGAAGTCACGATGCGGGTGGAGAACCCCTGCGGGTAACCGGCCTCTGCCAGCAACCGCCTGGCCCGGCTGATGTCCGGTGTGTAGGACGGCAGGCGGCTCGTCGGCGTGGCCCACGGTGTGGGCGCCGCGATCGGACCCGAGACGGCCGCGAAGCCGAACTCGGCGGTGTTCACGATCGCCTGTCGATCGATGGCCCAGGCGAACGCAAACCGCACGCGCGGATCATCGTATGGCTTCCGGCTGGTGTTGAACGAAAAGATGCGCAGGTTGATGCCGGGCTTCTGGAGCACCTGCAGACCGGCCTCGCGCTTGGCCGCCACGATGACCGAGCCCTGGTTGATGGTGGCCATGTCCAGGGACCGGGTCCGCACACCGGCCAGCAGCGAAGCCTGGTCCGGGATCACCCTGATGATCAGCGTGTCGAACTTGGGCAGGCCTCGGCGGAAATAGTTGGGGTTCCGGGTCAGGCGCATGAAGTTGTCTGGAACCCACTCGGCCAGCATGAACGGCCCGGTGCCGGCCACAGTGCGCTGCAGATTGCCGGCCCGCTGGACCGCTGCGCGCTCCACGATGGACAGGTTGGCCGACGCCAGGCCCGAGAGCAGCGACGCCAGCGGATACTGCATCTTGATGCGGACCGTGTACCGATCGGGAGTCTCGATCGCTGTGATCACGTCGATAAATGAGCGGCCGGGCGACCGGGTGGCCGGGTCGAGGACGCGCTCCAGCGTGAACTTCACGTCCTCGGACGTCATCTCGGCACCGCTGTGGAACTTCACACCTCGACGCAGCCGGAACACCGCCGTGCGCGGGTCCGGGAACTCCCACGACTCGGCCAGATCGGGCTCGATCTCGAGCTTGTCGTTGTACCGGACCAGCTTGTTGTACAGGAAGTCGATGCGGCGGAACGACGAGAAGGCCGTCACGAGGTTGGGGTCCAACCCGACGACCTCTTGATCGACCCCGATCGTGAACGTGACTCCGGCCGGGCCGGC
>JAVKIJ010000130.1:0-5380 GCA_031459535.1 Candidatus Fervidifonticultor quintus
GAGCGTGCCCGCCCCGAGGTCTGGGACGTGCTCGAAGAGGTGGTCCGCGAGCACCCGGTGCTGCTCAACCGTGCGCCCACGTTGCACCGGCTGGGCATCCAGGCCTTCGAACCGGTGCTCATCGAGGGCAAGGCGATCCAGGTACACCCGCTGGTCTGCACCGCCTACAATGCGGACTTCGACGGCGACCAGATGGCGGTCCACGTGCCGCTATCGGCGGCGGCGCAGGCCGAGGCGCGGTTGCTGATGCTGTCGGCCTACAACATCCTGTCGCCGGCCTATGGCAAGGCCATCACGAGCCCCACCCGCGACATCGTCTTCGGCTGCTACTACCTGACGGTGGAGGACCCGGCGGACAGGGACAAGCCCCATCACGAGCTCAAGGCTTTCTCCTCGCCTAATGAGGTCATCCTGGCGTTGGAGAGCGGCGCGATCAAGCTCCACAGCCGCATCAGGGTCCGCTACCTGGACCCCGAGCCGATCGTCACCACTGCGGGCCGGGTCATCTTCAACGAGGCGATTCCGGAAGAGCTTCGCTTCATCAATGAGGTCTGTGACCGGAAGGTGCTCTCCGGGATCGTGTCGGAGGCCTACAATCGGCTGGGGTCCACCAAGACGGTGCAGTTGCTGGATGCCCTCAAGGACCTGGGCTTCAGGTACGCGACGCGCAGCGGCTCGGGGATCGCCATTGGCGACATCGTCATCCCCGATGCCAAGCGCCGGCTCCTGGCCGAGGCGGACAAGAACATCGATGCCATCGACGCCCAGCACCGCCGGGGCCTGATTACCGAGGGGGAGCGCTACCAGAAGGCTATCGAGGTGTGGACCAAGGCCACCGAGGACATCACCGAGGCCATGCTGCAGCAGTTCGAGCCGCTCAACCCCCTGTACATGATGGCGCTCTCCGGCGCCCGAGGGAACATCCAGCAGATTCGTCAACTGGCCGGCATGCGCGGCCTGATGACCGATCCCAGCGGTCGGATCATCGAGCTGCCCATCAAGGCCAACTTCCGCGAGGGCCTTAACGTCCTCGAATACTTCATCTCTACCCACGGGCAGCGGAAGGGTCTGGCCGACACGGCGATCCGCACGTCCGAGTCCGGCTACCTGACCCGGCGGCTGGTGGACGTGGCTCAGGATGTCATCATTCGGGAGTTCGACTGCAAGACCAACGAGGGCCTCGTGATGAGGGCCATCACGGACGGCGACGATGTGGTGGTGCCGCTGCGCGACCGCATCGTGGGTCGGTTCCTGGCCGAGGATGCCGCCCTGCCGCGGCGCAAGCCCGTGCTCGAGGCCGGGGAGGAGATCACCGAGGAGGCCGCCGATCGCATCGAGGAGGCGGGCATCGAGGAGGTCGTGGTGCGCTCGGTGCTCACCTGCAAGAGCCGCTACGGGGTCTGTGCCAAGTGCTACGGTCGCAACCTGGCCATGGGCAAACTGGTGGAGATTGGCGAGGCCGTGGGCATTATTGCGGCGCAGTCCATCGGGGAGCCGGGCACACAGCTCACCATGCGCACGTTCCACACCGGCGGCGTGGCGGGTTTCGACATCACGCAGGGCCTGCCCCGCGTCGAGGAGCTGTTTGAGGCGCGCAAGCCCAAGGGCCAGGCGATCATTGCCGAGATCGCTGGCACGGTGTCCATCACCGAGTCCAAGGGCATCCGGCGAATCGTCGTCACCGGCAAGAACGACGAGCGGGCCTACCCGGTGCCATTCGGCGTGCGCCTGCGGGTGGCCAACGGCGCGGAGGTGGAGCCGGGAGATCAGCTCACCGAGGGATCGATCAACCCGCACGACATCCTGCGGATCAAAGGCCTGCAGGATCTCCAGGGCTATCTGGTCCAAGAGATCCAGTCCGTCTACCGCTCCCAGGGTGTGGACATCAACGACAAGCACATCGAGATCATCGTGCGCCAGATGCTACGCCGGGTGAAGGTGGAGGATGCTGGCGACACCGAGTTCCTCCCCGGGGAGCTCGTTGACAAGTTCGCGTTCGAGGAGGAGAACGCGCGGGTCATGGCCGAGGGGGGCGAACCGGCCAAGGCACGCCCGACGCTGCTGGGCATCACGAAGGCGTCGCTGGCCACCGAGAGCTTCCTCTCAGCGGCCTCGTTCCAGGAGACGGCGCGTGTGCTCACGGATGCGGCCACGCGCGGGAAGATCGATCCGTTGATCGGGCTCAAGGAGAACGTCATCATCGGAAAGCTGATCCCGGCGGGCACCGGCATGCCGCGGTACCGGAACCTGAAGGTCGAAGCGGTGCTCTAACACACCCCGGGGCAGGTGGTCGGGCCCGGGTGCCCGGGACGTCGGGGCCCGGGGCGACGGCTGCCCCGCCCGGCGGGCAAGCGCCCGTGGCGGCGTGTTGACACCCGCAGGCGGCGTTGATAGGATATCGTGGCGCGTGGTGAAGGTCTCAGCATGGCAGACGAGGCAGCGCTGGCCCGGCTCCGCGCCGCTCCGGCACGCGCGGTCGGGGCGAACCAGACGGCCAGGGCTATCGCTCGCGGAAGGGCGCTCGAAGCCTTCGTCGCCGCCGACGCCGACCCGAAGGTGGTCGAGCCCGTGGTGCGCGCGGCCACAGAACGCGGAGTCGGCCTGACCGAGGTCGAGTCGATGAGCGCCCTCGGGCGCGCCTGCGGGATCGCCGTAGGTGCGGCGGCAGCGGCGGTCCTGCGCGAGGACCCCACCCCGGCGCTGCGGTAGGGACCGGGGCCCGGAGTGCTCCGGTCCAGGACGTAAATCGGGGCTCGATGTAGTCGCTTTCCTCGCTGCCAGGAGCCCTTGAACTGCGCCGCAGGGCGTGGCATTCCTCGCCACGCCTCGTATGGCGCGGGTTCGACCAAGGGAAGAAGGAAGCGCGACGCGATAACCCGGCCGAGGCCACCGTGCGGGTGGGAAGACCCCGGCCGAGGCATCGCCCCCTGCGTGACGGCCTCCCGAGGAGGTCGCAGGGGTTTGTGTGTGATGCGGGAGGATGGGATGCCAACAGTCAGTCAGCTCGTGCGGTACGGCCGCCACCAGCTCCGGGGGAAGAGTAAGTCCCCCGCGCTGGGGGGATGCCCGCAGAGGCGAGGGGTGTGCATCCAGGTCAAGACCACGACCCCCAAGAAGCCCAACTCCGCTCTGCGGAAGATCGCCCGGGTCCGCCTGACCAACGGGATGGAGGTCACGGCCTACATCCCGGGGATCGGGCACAACCTCCAGGAGCACTCAGTGGTGCTCATCCGCGGAGGGCGCGTGAAGGATCTGCCAGGCATCAGGTACCACATCGTGCGCGGCACCCTGGACTCGGCCGGGGTGGCCAACCGGATGCGGGGTCGCTCCAAGTACGGCGCCAAGCGGCCCAAGAAGTAGGCGGAGGGACTGGGGATGCCGCGCAAGGGAAGCGTTCCGCAGCGTGAGATCGGCCCGGATCCTGCCTACCAGAGCGTATTGGTCCACCGCCTGATCAACAAGGCAATGACCCGGGGCAAGAAGAGCCTGGCGGCCCGCATGGTGTACCGGGCCTTCGACATGGTGCGCGAGAAGACCGGTCAGGATCCCGACAAGGTCTTCGAGAAGGCACTCGGCAACATCATGCCGGTGGTGGAAGTACGGCCGCGCCGCGTGGGCGGCGCCACCTACCAGGTGCCGGTGGAGGTACGGCCCGAGCGGCGCTTCTCGCTGGGCATCCGCTGGTTGGTGGGCTATGCGCGGGCACGCAAGGACCGACGAACGTTCCCCGAGCGGCTGGCTGCGGAGATCCTGGACGCGTCGGTCGGCCAGGGCGCGGCGGTCAAGAAGCGGGAGGACACACACAAGATGGCCGAGGCGAACAAGGCATTCGCCCACTACCGATGGTAGTCGCGGTCGCGCCTCGGTCGGGAGTAGCCTCGGTGGAAGCTGGCGCACTTGGCACAATCAGGAACATCGGCATCGTGGCCCACATCGACGCCGGCAAGACTACCACGACCGAGCGCATCCTCTTCTACACCGGACGGGTGCACCGCCTGGGCGAGGTCGACGAGGGCTCCGCCACCATGGACTGGATGATCCAGGAGCGCGAGCGGGGCATCACCATTACCTCGGCGGCTACCACCTGCCTGTGGCGCGACCACCGAATCAACATCATCGACACGCCAGGCCACGTGGACTTCACCATGGAGGTAGAGCGGTCGCTGCGCGTGCTGGACGGTGCCGTGGTCCTGCTGTCCGCGGTGGAGGGCGTCCAGCCCCAGTCCGAGACGGTCTGGCGCCAGGCCGACCGCTATCGGGTGCCCCGGCTGATCTTCGTCAACAAGATGGACCGCACTGGCGCGGACTTCGACCGGACCGTCGAGATGATCCGCGACCGGCTGGGTGCCAACCCGGTTCCCATCCAGCTTCCCATCGGTGCTGAGGACGGGTTCGAGGGCGTCGTGGATCTCCTCCGCATGAGATCCATCATCTACCTCGACGACCTCGGCACGCGATCAGACGAGACGGACATCCCGGCAGGACTGCAGGAACCCGCGGAGGCGGCCCGGGAGCGCTTGGTCGAAGCCTGCGCGGACCTCGACGACGCGCTGGCCCACAAGTACCTGGAAGGCCGGGAGATCACCGAAGGCGAACTGCGGGACGTACTGCGCCGAGGAACCCTGGCGGCGAAGATCGTCCCGGTCCTGTGCGGAAGCGCGTTCCGCAACAAGGGCGTCCAGCCCCTGCTGGATGCTGTGGTCGACTATCTGCCGTCGCCGCTGGATCTGGCGGCGATTGCGGGCACGGACCCCAGGACGGGCGAGCGGGTCGAGCGCCCCCCGGATCCCTCGGGGCCGCTCGCTGCCCTGGCATTCAAGATCATCTCCGATCCCTACGTCGGCAAGCTCACCTACTTCAGGGTCTACTCCGGTACGCTCCGGGCAGGATCGTACGTCTACAATGCCAACAAGCGCCAGAAGGAGCGGGTCTCCCGAATCCTCCAGATGCACGCCAACCATCGGGAGGACATCCCTGAGGTCTCCGCGGGCAACGTGGTGGCCGCGGTGGGCCTGCGCGTCACCGCCACCGGCGACTCGCTGTGCGATGAGGCCTCGCCCATCATCCTGGAAGCCATGCACTTTCCGGATCCGGTCATCTCGGTGGCGGTGGAGCCCAAGACCAAGGCCGATGAGGAGAAGCTCTCGACCTCGCTGGCCCGCTTGGCGGACGAGGACCCGACGTTTCGCGTACGGTTCGACAACGAGACCGGCCAGACCATCATCTCGGGGATGGGTGAACTGCACCTGGAGATCATCGTCGACCGACTCCTTCGAGAGTTCAACGTCCAGGCCAACGTCGGGCGGCCCCAGGTCGCCTACAAGGAGACGATCCGTCGGCCGGCCACGGCCGAAGGCCGCTACGTGCGCCAGACCGGCGG
>JAVKIJ010000131.1:0-5376 GCA_031459535.1 Candidatus Fervidifonticultor quintus
GATGGACCGCCGGCGCCGGGCCGCCGGCTAGACCCCCAGCTCGCTGCTCGCGCACAGGCCGGTGCAGGCCGGCCTACTGCGGCCCTGCGGCGCCCCTTGCGACGAACCCGACCAGCGCGCCGCCCAGCACGAGCCACGCCGAGTTGATCCGCGCGCGTGCCAGGAGGCCCAGCGATGCGACCGCCAGGAGGGCGGTCAGGGGATCCACGACGGCCGCCCGGCCGAGCCGCCACGACACCCCGGCCATCAGCGCCAGGGACGCCACATTCACTCCGTCCAGGAGCGCGCTGGCCCACGCCGATCGGCGCATGCGCGCCACGAACGGATGGCTGAGGGCCACGAAGACGAAAGATGGCAGAAAGATGCCCAGCGTTGCCAGCAGCGCTGCGGGCGCGCCGCCCAGCACGTACCCGATGAAGGTGGCGGTGGTGAACACAGGGCCGGGCGTGAACTGGCCGATGGCGATCGCGTCCAGCAGCTGTCGGTCGGTCAGTCAGCCACCCCAGGCGCTCGACGAAGTCGGCACGCAGGAAGGCCAGCAGCACGTAGCCGCTGCCGTAGAGCACCGAGCCGATCTTGAGAAAGAGCAGGAACAGACGCCCGGTCGCAAACGGCGCCGTCGGTCCCGCGGTCAGCGCGCCGCTGGCAGCAGCGACGAGGACGCCTGGTACAACCGGTGCCGGCAGACGCCGCACCTGCCCGGCGAGTGCGACCGCTGCGCCGCCTGCGATCAGCAGCGGAATCTCGTGTGTTCCCAGGAAGTGGAGGACGAGCACGGCGAGTCCCACCATGGCTGTGAGCGTTCCCCGCACCGCGGTGCGGCCGAGGCCCGCCAGGGCCTGCAGGACGATGGCCATGATCACGGGCTTGACGCCGTAGAGCAGCCATCCGGCCTCGGGAGTGGCGCCGAAACGCACGTACGCCCACGCCGCCGCCATGACGATCACCATCGCCGGGATGATGAATGCCGCGCCGGCACCGATCAGCCCGGGCCACCCGGCCCTCCGATAGCCGATGTGGATGGCCATCTCGGTGGAGTTGGGGCCGGGGATCATGTTGGTCGCGCCCACGAGATCGAGGAACTCCTGGTCGCTGAGCCACCTCCGCCGCTCGACGACTTCGTCACGCATCATGGCGATGTGGGCAGCCGGGCCACCAAACGCGGTGAATCCCAGCCGCAGGAACAGCCGGACGACCTCAGGCAGCGCGCCGGGCCCGCCAGCAGCCCGCGCAGACGGCTTGGGCATGGGTGCGGTGTTCGGGCGGGCCCAGGCCGCCTCCTGCGCGTGGTATACTATGAGTGCACTCGGTCGAAGTCAGGACCGCATCGTCTGGGGGCGAACGGTCTCGACTGGGTGGGAAGCAGCAGGGCTGCGAGCCGAGGTGGTCAGGTCCTCGTTAATCAACTGGCAGGCGCACAAACGCCAACACACAGTACGCTCTCGCCGCTTAAGTAGCGACGACGCTTCCCCGGGAGGGCCGGTGGCCCGGGAGAAGCGCCACAAGCCGGCTACCGTCAGGCGTCCTGGCCCGGGCCGCGTGACGGGAATCACAACGGGCTGGCCGATTCGGGATCCCGTCCGCGGGAGCCCGGCACGGCGAGAACCAGAACGCGGACTACGCTCGTAGGCGCCCGGCCCTCATCCACTCAGGACGCGGGTTCGATTCCCGCCGCCTCCACCATGCAAACCCCGCTTCTATCAAGGCGATTCGCGCGTGCCCCCATTTTTCCACCATCCTGCCACCATCCGCGACGGATTCTGCGGCCGGGACGCAGGGGCAGCCGGCCGGCCAGAGGAGATCATCCCACCACTCGACCGGCGTCACCGGCAGGCTGTCAAACAGGTGCCCGTACTTTTTCGGAGAGAAGCCGGGGTCGCGTGGCCGGAAGCGCGTCCAGCACCGTGGGATCAGCCCAGCGCTCCATGCACCGAGCTTCGGGCCACACGTCGACGCTGGGCGATGAGGCCTTCTTCCAGCTGGCCTTGCCGGCCCCCCATGACCTGCTGAGCTGGTTCGAGTGTCTGTGTGCCTCGCCCAGCCCACAACGCGAGTACTCCGGCACATTCACTGTCTGAAGCCTCCGCTTCTCGACAGGGCGTGAAAGGCACTCTTCACGCCGGACTCAGGGAGCGCCGTGAAAAGGCGCGTGTTCTCCAGTGGGGGAAGATCCCACCCGAGGAATCGTCGGGACGCCTCGGTAGCTACGGAGGCACGGGAGGCTGGTGACGGCCTGTCGTGAAGCCCTCCGGAAAGGAGTCTGAGTCGTCAGGCTCAGCGACCCTGCGGGCTGCAGCGCGCAGCGAACTCTGAGCAGGCCCCGAAAGGCGTGATGCGAGAGCCGACCCGTCCCTGAATCGGGGAAGGCCGTTGCGCTCAGGAGACGGACCCGACGGTGCCCTGAGCGTCTCGCCGGGGTAAGGGAGGCGGCACGCCGGGAGAGGGAGGAGCGCGCAACACGGGAAGCCTCCGCCCAAGTGGTCCTGGGGCTTCGGGCTTCAGGTGGGCAGAGGTGGCGGAGAGGCCCGCAGTACCCATGAAGCCCGCGAAAGCGGAGGGAGGGAAGGGGCCTCAGTTCTGGGGTGCCGTCAACGGGGGCGAGATGATGGGGGATTGGCGATGAGCCTACCAACTCCGGAGCGGATTCGGACCCTCCAGCGGCGGCTGTACGCCAAGGCGAAGAAGGAGCCACAGTATCGTTTCTACACCCTGTACGACAAGCTCTCCCGATGGGACATCCTGGAACAGGCCTACCAGCGGGTCCGGGCGAATGCCGGAGCCCCTGGGGTGGACGGGGGGACCTTCGAGCAGATCGAGGCGGCAGGGGTAGAGGCGTTTCTGCGGGGAATCCAGCGTGAGCTTCAGGAGGGCACCTATCGCGCCGAGCCCGTGCGACGGGTGGAAATCCCGAAGCCGGACGGCAAGGGCACGCGTCCATTAGGGATTCCGACGATCCGCACACGGGTGATCCAGGCAGCGACGCTTCTCGTGCTTGCCCCGATCTTCGAGGCCGATCTCCCAGACAATGCGTGGGGCTATCGCCCCAGGCGGTCGGCGGTGGGGGCGGTGAAGCAGGGGCATGCGTACTTGCAGGCGGGGTACACTGATGTGGTCGATGCGGATCTCCGGCAATACTTCGAGACGATCCCGCACGCGGAGCTCCTGCGCTGCGTGGCCCGGCGGATCAGCGACGGCAAGGTGCTGGCGTTGATCAAGGCGTGGCTGCGGGCGCCGATGGTGGAGCGAGACGACCGTGGGCGGACGCGACGGAGGGGAGGGAAGCGCCACCACCGCGGGACGCCCCAAGGGGGCGTGATCAGTCCGCTCCTGGCCCTGCTGTACATGCGCCGGTTTCTACTGGCCTGGCAACGATGGGAGGGTCAGCTCCAGGCGTACGTGTGTGCCTACGCCGATGATTTCGTGATCCTGTGCCGTGGCACGGCCGCGCAGGCCCTGACCGTGACCCGGGATCTGATGCGGCGGATCAAGCTGGAGCTGAACGAGGAGAAGACCCGGATCGTCAATGCGCGGGAGGAGCCGTTCGACTTCCTGGGGTACACGTTTGGACCGATGCACAGCCCGAAGAACGGGGCTCGCTATCTGGGGGCAGCGCCGTCCAAGGCCCGCGTTCGACGACTGCGTCAGGCGGTGCACAGCTATCTTGGTCCGCACAACCAGAGCCCGGTAGACGAAGTGATCGCACACCTCAATCGACTGCTCATAGGCTGGGGGAACTTCTTCAGCTACGGTACGGTCACCAAGACGTATCGGCAGATCGACCGCTACGTGGCGGACCGACTCCGGCGGTTTCTCGTGCGGCGGCACAAGATAGAGAGTCTGGGCACGCGGCAGTTTTCGAACCTGCGGCTGTATCAGGAGCATGGACTGCGCCAGTTGGCCCCGTCGAGCGCGTGGTGACTTCGTGGGCCTGGCGTGAACGCAGTCCGAGAGCCGGATGCGGTAGCGCCGCATGTCCGGTTCGATGAGAAGGGAGCGGAAACGTGTGCGAGACGATGACACGGCAGCGGCTTAGAAGCCATCGACAGAGGTGGACAGAACTGGGCTGTCGTTCTCGCCGACTCGCGGGCGCGCCGCTCTCTTACTCTACTTGAGCCTCATGCTGCGCGTGAGCACGAGGATTGCACTCTTGAAGGGCGTATGTGTTCCTGAAACTGACGTGTGGACCCGGGAGGGGCGCCATGCGGCCGCTGCGGATATTGCCCGCGGATTTCCCTGTGGCCCGGATCCCATTCATGCCTGGCATCTTCAGAACCAGCGCACCACGAGGAGCACGCCCGGCACGGCTATAAGCCTACCGCTTGTCTCTACCGCGAACAGAGACTTGAGAAGGCTCCCTTAGCCTGCGCCGGCGCAGGTCCCAGGCCTTCTTGGCCGGGATGGAGAGGAACGCCAGGACGGCATACCCGATCAGCAGGCCCGGCCGGTGACGCAGCCAGGCCAGCAGCACCAGCGATCCCAGCCCCAGGGTCGCGCTCGCGTCGAAGTGTCGCAGCAGCAGGTAGCCGCCTGCGAAGATCGCCAGCCCCAGGAATGTCTCGACGGGCATCAGCACAGCGAGCGTACCGAGGATCGTTGCCATCCCCTGTCCGCCGCGAAACTGGGCGAATACCGGGAAGTCGTGTCCCAGCACCGCCGCCGCCCCCGCCGCCAACTGCCAGCCCAGCGAGAGACCGGCGGCCTGCGCTATCGCGATCGCCAGCGCGCCCTTGCCAAAGTCGGCCGCGCCGACGGCCGCCGCGGGTCTCCACCCCAACGTACGGGCCACGTTGCGCGCTCCCATGTTGCCGTCGCCCACGGTGCGAATGTCCACGCCGGCCACCCGGCGCGAGACCACCAGCGCAGACGGCAGGGCGCCCAGGAGATAGGCCGCCACCAGCACGAGGGGGATCTTCACCGCGTCTGGCCTCGCCTTAGATGAGCTGCTGCGCCAGCGCCATGGCGCCTGCTGCCGCCAGGGGCATCGTCAGATTGTCCGCGGGCGGCACCGGCGCCAGTTCCGCCGCGGTAGCGGCCACCACACCCACCAGCGCCACCGACAGGCGCAGGTCCAGCCAGCGCGAGGCACCGGCAGCCAGCACGAGACAGACGGCCAGGCACGCGAAGCTCCCCTCAGCGGACTTGTCGCCCAGGCGCACCCGCCCCCAGCGCGACCCAACCATGCCGGCGGTCCAGTCGCCGAGGATGGCGTACAGCCAGGCGGTCACAGCCACCTCCCGGGTGAAGAAGAGGGCTAGGAGCCTGTCCGAGAAATCGGTCTTGGACAGGACTTTAGTGCGCTAAAGTCGAATCGTTGTCCATGCCGACCAAAGAGTACCGTCCCTACAGTCCGCATCAGCTCCTGATCCTCCCGCCCTC
>JAVKIJ010000132.1:0-5313 GCA_031459535.1 Candidatus Fervidifonticultor quintus
ACGCCGGCGGGTGGGATTCGCCACGACCCCGCTGTGGATGTGCCGCCGCTGCCCGAACTCGCCGCCGCCAGGACCTGGAGAGACCTCGAGCACGGCAGCGACCGCTACCACGTCACGCTCACCCACCTGATGCGGGGCCGCAACCGCGTGACCGCCGCCCTGCGCGATGCGCGGGCGCTGATCGCCTCTTGATCGCAGGGAGGAGGCCATGACAGCCACCACCAGCACGATGAGGGCAGTGGTGATCCATAGACACGGCGGTCTCGAGGTGCTCAACCTGGAAGACGTGCCCGTGCCCCAGCCGGGCCCCGGCGAGGTGCGGCTACGGGTCCGCGCCTGCGCGCTGAACAACATGGACATCTGGGCGCGCTCGGGCCCACCCGGCGGCCGTCCGGTCTTCCCCTGGCGGGAGCGCCAGTTCCCCATCACCACCGGCGGCGATGTGGCCGGGGTCGTCGACGCGGTCGGCGCCGGCGTCGACGACTGGCAGCCCGGTGATCGGGTTGTGGTCAATCCCATCCTCTCGTGCGGGCAGTGCGAATACTGCCTGGTGGGTGAGCAGACCATGTGCCTGCACTACAAGATCTTCGGCGAGCATACGCCCGGCGGACTCGCGGAGTATGTCGTGGCGCCCGCGCGCAATCTGCTGCGCGTCCCCGATCGGATCCCCTATGAGAAAGCGGCGGTGCCGGCGGTCTACTGCACGGCCTGGCGGATGATGATCACCGCGGGCGGTCTGCGCACGGGGGAAGATGTGCTGATCGTCGGCGCCTCGGGTGGCGTCGGCACCGCGGCCACCCTCATCGCCAGGATGGCGGGCGCCGGACGCATCTTCGCCGTCGTCGGCGGACCCGAGAAGGCCCGGAAGGCGGCGGCCATCGGCGCTATTCCCATTGACCACTGGATGTATCCTGCCTTCAGCGAGCAGGTGCTGACCATGACCGATGGGGCGGGGGTGCACCTGGCGGCAGATCCCGTGGGCGCCCCGACCTGGGTACAGACCATCCGCAGTCTCCGGCGGGGCGGCCGTATGACGATCTGCGGGGCCTCGGGCGGCGAGCGCCCCGACTTCGACATCCGCGAGGTCTACCAGCGACACCGCCGGATCATCGGCGCGCCGATGGGCAACGTGGCGGACTTCCGGGCGGTGATGCGGGCGATCTTCTCCGGTGCCATTGACCCGATCCTCCATGCCGTGCTGCCCCTGCAAGAGATTCGCGAGGGACACCGAATCATGGAGTCGCGGGAGCACTTTGGCAAGGTGGTTATGGTACCATAACTGGTTGAGAGCGCCCGGATGATCTGGGACGATACGAGCGAGTTACGCGATGGCCAGAGCGAACGCTGTTGTTGAGATCGACGTCCGCGTCTTTGAGCGTCCCCGCACCTTCGCGTTCCGGGGCCGCTCGCTGCGCGCGCTCTCTGCGGCCCTGCGGCGCGAGGCCGACCGCTCACCGATCCTCGGACGGATTGCCAACCTGATCGACACCCTGGCCGCCGAGGGCTGGCGGTACGCGTCGTTTCGGGGACAGACGGTCACCCTGGTCAATCCGCAGACCGAGGGCCGTGCGCAGACCGAGGCGTTTCTCACCGAGCGGTTCGGTGCCGATCTGCTCTCACGCATCACGGTGCGTGAGCGCCTCAACGGACCGTCGGCCAAACCGCCGCGGCTGCCGAAGGCCGACGACGAGCTCACGCGGGAGCTGCGGCGGCTGATCGGTGCCGAGAGCCACAAGAAGGACCTCTACCTGGGACATCCGACCGAAGAACTGGCCGAGCTGCTGCTCGACATGAGCTTCCTGGCCCAGGAGGCCATGGACGATCCGGACGTGTCGCGGTTGCTGGATCGCCTGCGGGCCGAGCACGAGGAAGACAGCCAGTACCGCGACCTGCATGCCCGTTATCTGTCGCTCACCGACCGGACCGGCATGGGACATCCCGCCGCCGAGGAGGCGTACTGGGATCTGTTCTCGTACACGTCGCACAAGCTGGCGCGGTTGATCCCGGCGCTGCGGGCGTTCCTCGAGAAGCGCGGGTTCGCCGACCTGTGCGAGCATGAGGCCACGGCGTTCCTGGCCGCGGCCCTCTCGCTGGCGCTGACCACCATCGAGACCGAAGAACGCTAGCCCTACCCTCAGGGCGCCGAGGCGCCCGCCTCCGACGGCCGATCGTCCCGCGGTTCCAGGGCCCGCGGGGCGGCAGGCGGCCGCAACCATGAGACCACCATGGACAGCGTGATCACCCCTGCCACGACGGCCAGCGAGGCCGCCACCGGGATCGTGTAGACCTCACTGACCACCATCTTCACACCCACGAACAGCAGGACCAGGCTGAGTCCGAGCCGCAGGTAGTGGAACCGGTCCATTACGCCGGCCAACAGGAAGTACAGCGCCCGCAGGCCGAGGATGGCAAAGATGTTCGACGTGAAGACGATGAACGGGTCGAGGGTGATCGCGAAGATGGCCGGGATCGAGTCCACCGCGAAGACCACGTCGGTCGCCTCCACCACGGCCAGCACGAGCAGCAGCGGCGTGGCCCACAGGCGCCCTGCCTTGCGGACCAGGAACCGGGCGCCGTGGTAATCCGTGGTCACGGGCACATACCGCCGGAGCAGCCGCAGGACCGGGTTTCGCTCGGGGTGGACCCGCTCGTCCCCGGCTCGGAGCATCTTCACACCGGTCAGGATCAGCAGTCCCCCGAAGAGATAGATCACCCAGTGGAACGCCGCAAGCAGTGCGGACCCCATCAGGATGAAGGCCACACGGAAGACGATGGCGCCCAGCACTCCCCAGAAGAGCACCCGGTGCTGGTAGGCCGCGGGCACCCCGAAGTACGAGAAGATCACCAGGAAGACGAAGATGTTGTCGACGCTGAGGGCCTTCTCAATGAGATAGCCGGTCAGGAACTCGACCCCGCGCTCCGGCCCAAACCAGCGCGCCACACCCAGGTTGAACACCAGGGCCAGCGCCACCCAGAAGCCGCTCCACGCCAGCGCTTCGCGGGTGCCGATCGCGTGGGCTTTCCGGTGAAAGACGCCGAGATCGAGCGCGAGCATGCCTAGGACGAACAACATGAACCCTGCCCACAGCACCGGCGTGCCCACAGAGTCCGCCATCCCCTCGCTCCCATCCAGCCGCACGGAGGGAAGAAGAAAACCTCCGAATCGGCCGAGCCGCATCCGGAGGTCTCATCGAGACAGCGAGGCCGGGCGCAGACTGCGCCGTCCTGACGGCCGCACCGTGGCCCGCGATCAGGCCACCGATTACTCCCCTCGCGTCGTGACGAAGGCTACCACAGAGGCCGGCGAGCGGTCAAGCAATTTCGCGCGCTTGCGGCCACGGACACGTTTGCGTGGCCCCTGCGGGGTGGCTCAGTCCGGCGCCCGGAAGGTGCGCAGCAACTCGCCGACGATCACCTGCAGGGCCGCGGCGACCGGCACCGCCAGCAGGGCGCCGAGCACACCCATCAGCTTGGCGCCCACCATGATGGCCACGATGGTCAGCAACGGCGACAGCCCCACCGACATCTTCATGACCCGCGGGACCAGCAAGTGGTTCTCGGCCTGCTGGATCAGCGTGAACAACGCCACCACCGCCAGGATCCTCCACCATGGCCCAAAGAGCGCCACCAGCACTGCCGGGATGGCGCCCAGGATGGGGCCGACCATGGGGATCAGCTCGGTCACGCCCGCGGCGAGTCCGAGCAGGAACGGATACGGCAGGCCCAGGATCCAGGTGCCGAGACCGGCGGCGACCCCGATGACCAGGCCCAGGAAGAGCTGGCTCCGCAGCCATCCCCCGAACTTCTCCCCGATGCGCCCCAGCACCGCCTCCAGGTGCTGGTGGTGCCGCTTAGGGAAAGCCCCAAGGAAGCCTTCTTTGATCGCCGGGCCTTCAAAGAGCATGTAGATGCTGAGGATCAGCACACTGACCGCCGAAACCACCGCGCCGAAGACCCTGAACGCTACCCCGGTGGCGGCGCCCACGTACCTGGTCAGTTGCTCGGCCTCACTGGGGAGCCGGTCGAGGACGGCGGAGAGATCCGGCAGCCAGGGATACCGCTGGTGCCAGTCCCCGAGCATGGCTGCCAACTGTCTGTGCAGGGCAGGCGCTCGTTCGACGAACTGGCGGGTCTCGGCCACCACGGGGGAGACCAGCACGCTGCCCGTGACACCCAGCGCCACCAGCACGCCGAGGTAGACCAGCCCGATCGAGGCCCACCGGGGCAGATGGCGCCGGCGTCTGCCCCACGGCCTCTCCTGCAGGCGCTCGACCAGCGGGTTCAGGCCGGTCGCCAGAATGGCGGCGATGAGCACCAGGACCAGGATCTCGGCGACCTGCCAGACCAGCCAGGTGAGGCCGAGGATCACCACGGCGGTGAGCACCACAATAGCGGTCGTGACCATGAGATCGGTCCGCGGGTTCATGAAAGGGGGATTCTCCGGCCCGTCTTGACGCCCTTCGAGGCGACTGCCTACAATGAGGAGGCTTCAGGACTTACATCTGTTCCGCGGTAGCTCAACGGTAGAGCGTCCGGCTGTTAACCGGAGGGTTGGAGGTTCGAATCCTCCCCGCGGAGCCAACGGCGTTGTCTTCTCAGTTCCTTGTGACCATTGATCCGTGGGGATCGGTGTGAGGATCTCTACTGTTCAAGATCTCCAGGTGACCCGATCACGGGTGGCTCCGAACTTGTGAGAAGGTACCGAGTCGTGACCACATGCACGAACCCGCTGCTGGAGCATGAAAGGCGTCTCGGCCTCCTTCTGGCCTGCCCGACTCCTGAGACAAGGCACCCGAGAAGGGCGTAGTCTGCGGGAATGGCTGCATGAGACCGTCACTCCGCCTCCACCGCTTCTCCGAATCCTACCGGAGCCGAACAGCTTCGGATCTCCTCGCGGAGCTGGGGAGTTCTCCCGCAGGGCTTTCGGGGGACGAGGCAGGCCGCCGTCCGAATCGCGACGGCCCCAACACCCTCCGCCCGCGCCGGCAGGTCACACGTCTCGCGCTGCTGACGCGCCAGTTCACGAGCCTGAGCGTCCTGATCCTCCTGGCCGCGACCGGGCCGTCCGCCCTCCTCGCTGACTCGGTGGACGCGGCGACCATCGCCGCCATCGCCGGGTCCGCGGAGCTCGCCAAGCGCCTCTCCTACCGACTCCACCCGCCCGGGGAGTCTGTGGGGCTCTCTGCACGCTAGGAGCCCGTCCCGGAAATGGCGTCGAGATGAGATGCTATGAGACCTGACCTGCTTGTGAAGCGAGTACCAGGCCAGGAAAGCTCTTGGGCCGGGATCATCCCGTGCTCACCCTCACCATCT
>JAVKIJ010000133.1:0-5308 GCA_031459535.1 Candidatus Fervidifonticultor quintus
GTCAATAATGGGCAGCGAGAAGGTGTTGGCTGCCGCCTGCGCGGCGGCCTGCTGCACCGGGCCGGCGGTTGCTGCCAGGACAAGCGCCACGCCCAGCGCCGTCGCGGCCCGAGCCGCCACCTTTGCCACATGCTCCGGCATAGTCCACTCCTCCCTGCGTGGGGTCACTGCACTGCCAGCTCCGCCATTGCCGCCTCCAGAGCCTCGGCGGCGCGGGTGAGGTTCCAGACGACGCGGTTGCGCTGCCGCACCAGGCGTACGTGCAGCATCCGCGCGTCGTGCGTCTCGGGGGCGAGGTGCGCGAGCTCCCGGGCCTCCGCCAGGGCCGGGAGCGGCCGCTGCGGGACCGCCGGGTCGTGGTCCCAGGGGCCCTCGGCTACGTACGCGGCCTGGACCAATTCGCGAACGGCCCGTCGTTGCGCCGCGTTGACGACAGCGAGATGCCCCTGCGACTCTTCGCCTCCGGCGTCGCGCCGCAGTCCGCCCGCCACCGCGTCGAAGGCGTCGGCGGCGGCCGCCACCCGTCGCAGGGCAGCTCGCACCGGCTCCAGGTCGAACCGACCGGCCGCGTCGCGGTCGAGGGCCGCCAGCGCGTCCTCGAGCTCGGCGACGGCTGCGCCCAGGCGGAACGGCAGCACCGGCGCCGTGGCCATGCGATAGGTCGCCGTCAGGTAGATGCGCGTATCGAGGAGCAGCACCTCTGGATCCACCTTGTCGATCGTGTCGGCTTCGGTGTGCCACCACCACGCGAGGCCCGACCCGCCCACGGCCCACCGCTGTCCCTTGGGCCGCACGGAGAGCCCCATGAACAGCGACGGCACGCCCGTGCCCCAAAAGGACTGGTCGCCGGCCCGCACGGGTCGCTCCCACCCCACGGCCTGCCCGGTCAGTTCCCGGACGAGGTCCACCGCGAACGCCGAAGCCTCGGCGCTGGCCGTGACGGGGTCGTACTCGGTGGCGCCCTGCACTCCCGGTGAGTCGCAGTTGATGTGCAGCACACAGTGGTCGTAGAGGTCCTGCCAGTGCCGATCGGCGTACCACGACGACCCGGCATAGCGGCCGGTGGAGTGCCCGGGCCAGAACCCGAAACGGACCCCGCGGAGCAGGTGCTCGCGGTGCGCGTGCAGGACCCTGGCCACCTCCATGGTGACCACGTTGCCCGTGGCGTTGTCGGTCGCGCCCAGGTACCACGAATCCACGTGACCGGAGAAGAGGATGTACTCCGGCGTCCGGCCCGGAATCGACGCCACCGGCAGGACCACCGAGCGCCACCCCGTGTCCGTGCGGCTGTGCACCGCGACCCGGACCGGGCCGCGCCCGATCGCCGCCCGGATCGCCTCGCCGCTGGCCCTGGTGACGCTCACGATCGGGATGCGAGGGAAGGCTGCGGCGGTCTGCGGCGTCGGCGCCCCCCACACCGGTGAGACGATGCCCTCGTGGAAGGCATCTTCCTCGCTGGGCCACATGTGGATGTAGGCCACCGCGCCGCGCGCCTGCGCCGCCTGCATGTTGCGCCGGCTGCCGGCCTCGGACAAGACGATCTTGCCGGCGATCGCGGCGGCCTCCAGCCGCCGGTGCGTCTCGGTGTCGCGGAAGATGTCGTGGCCGCCGGGCACGTAGATCACCTCACCGCTCGTCCCCTCCGGCGGCGTGTTCGCCGAAAACGCGCGGGTCCGGGCGGCAATCGTCGGAGGGAGCCCCTCGCCGGAGACGACGGTGATGCCGCCGGCGATGGGATAGCTTAGGTAGGCGTCGAACTCGTACACCTGGACGCCGATGCCCGCATCGCGGAGGCCTGCCGCGATGTACTCCATGGCCCGGCGCTCGCCGTAGGAGCCCGAGGTCCGGTCCAGGCGGCACAGCGCCTCCAGATCACGCCACATGCGCTGTGCGTCGATGGTGCCCGAGACGTCCGATTCCACCTGCACCGACATCGCGGATTCCCTCAGGAGGTCACCACAGCGTGCCGCGCGGGCGGGGTGGGGTAGGCGATCTTGGAGTGGGTCAGCCGCGATCCGACCAGCAGCTCGGCCACCCGCACCGACGTCCGCAGCACGTTGACGACGGGCACGGGGAGCGCGCTGGCCAGCCGCAGCGTGCTCTCCAGGGGCGTGAGCACGCCGAACATGGTGCCCAGCATGACCGCAGTGTGCAGCGCCGCCTGGCCCGGGCCGATCACCGGGATCCTGACCATCTCGCGGGCGGCCTCCACCCCCGGGTCACCCGCGCATCCGGTGATCACGGCATCGTAACCCCGCCGCTCGGCCTCGACGGCCATCTCCACGGTCCACGGGGCCAGGAGAGCCTCATCAAAGAGCGACTCGATGGTCTCGGGCCGGCCGACCGAGGGCGTGAAGTCCGCCAGCCGCTCGACGATCACTCCAGGGCTGGCCGCCTCCTGGAGATAGCGGCGGCGTTCGTCGCCGCCCAGATAGCAGAGCCGCATGGCACCACCTCCCGGCTGGCGTGGAGATTTCGCCGCGCGGCGGAGGTGTCCCTGGTGTCCCGGGTTGTCCCGGCGCCCCCGCCATTGACCAGACGTATTCGAAGAAGAAGACGAGCCAACAGAATCCCGGAGCCTATTTCCTCAGGCGGAGCCCTGAGGACCGGATTGCGACACGCCGGATTCGAAGTTCTCGGCCAGGGGCCTTTCTGAGGACTCAAGGAAACTGTCGCCTCGAGGCGGTTTGCGTCCGGCGACCAACTTGGGATTAAGTGGCAGTGGCGGGAGGAAGCCGGAATCCCTGGCCACGGAATGTCCCGCCTACCAGCCGATGGCGTAAGACAGACGCCGTGGATCGGCGGCGGCCACCACTATCCCTAGACCCGGGTCGTGCAGAGCTGCGCACACACCTCCCGCCTTGGGCGTCCAGTCGGGCCAAACCTGCAGCCGGTGTCCCAACGCCTCCAGTGCGGTACGCACCGCCGACGGTATGCGAGCCTCAGCCCGCACAAGTCCGGGCTCGTAGCGGTGGGGGGGAGTGGACGCCGGGAAGCTATAACTGGCTACCCTGGCGGCCTCCACGGCTTGCTGGGGATCCATCTCGTACTCGATGAGGTTGACCAGCACTTGGAGCATCGCTTGAGGCTGGACGTCGTGCCCCGGTGTTCCAAAGGGTAGAACGAACCCGTCAGACCGGGCGACTAGAGCCGGGCTGGGGGTGATGCGAGGTCGCTTACCTGGCGCAAGGCAGGCGGGATGCGATGGATCCAGCCACGACTGACTCCCTCGTGCCGAGATGATGAAGCCCAATTTCGGCACGATAGGCGCGTCAAGCACACCGTCGCTGGGCGTGGCGGAAAAGGCGTTGCCATTGCTGTCTACGACGCACACGTAGCTAGTGTCGGCGTTCCCACCCCCGAGGCTAGGCATCTTCGGAGGCGGAGCAGCGACCGCAACAGCAGTGCCAGGGCGCCCGCTGTCGCCCGGAGACGGCATGCCGGGAGATGCCCGACAAGGATCAATATGCTCGCGCCACCGGGCGGCGTATTCCTTGGACAACAGTAGTTCTACCGGTACGTTCACAAACGCCGGATCCCCGTAGTAGGCGTGCCGGTCGGCAAAAGCGGCTTTGAGCGCTTCCAGAATCAGGTGGAGGGACTCCGCTGAGTTGTGGGGAAGGGCCGCCACGTCGTAACCTTCAAGGATGTTAAGCGCCTGAAGAAGCACAGGCCCCTGGCACCACGGTCCACATCCGTAGACATCGTAGCTGCGATAGGTGGCATGAACCGCGGGCTCCTGCTTCACGCGGAAGCCGGCAAGATCATCCGCGGTCAATAGTCCTCCCATCCTCTGACAGAACGCGGCCAGTGCCGGTCCGATGTCACCATGATAGAATCGATCCCGCACTGCCTGCAGCCCCTCTGCGCGGGGCGCGCTTGTACCCTCGGCTTCCACCAACAGGCGCAGAGTGGCCGCGAGATCACGTTGGATCAGAAGCTCTCCCACCGGAGGAGGATGGCGGTGCGGGAGGTAGACAGCTCGAGAGGACGGCCACCGACTCAGTGCGGGTGCGACAGCCGCCAGGTTGTCGTAAAGGAACCGATTAACGGGAAACCCTCGCTCCGCCAGCTCGATGGCGGGCGCCGCAACATCCGCAAAGCGCGTGGTGCCAAACGCCTGCAACGCCTCGACCCACGCGTCCAGTGCGGCAGGGACCACACTGGCCAGGATACCGTGGGAAATGTCCCCGCCGCGCCGGAGGATTTCGTCCAAGGTAGCAGCGCGCGGCCAGTGTCCCACTCCGCTGACGGTCGTGACTTGGCCGTCTGCGCGGCGCACCACTATGGGCGCCACCCCTCCCAGATTGGTCATGTCCGGCTGAACTACGTTCAGGCACAGGCCAGCGGCCACACCGGCGTCCACCACATTGCCTCCGGCGTCCATGATCCTTACCGCCGCCAGACTCGCCAGGTAGTGGCCGGTGGCTACAGCGTAGTGCCGTCCCATCACAGAAGGGCGCAGGGTCGGGAGAGGCGTCAATTCAATCATGGTCGTTTGCTCCCTCGTGCGCCGCGCGCTCGCCCCCGAGGTCATCAGGGGGTGGGGGTAATGGTACCGTTTGCTGCACAACGGCCGCCAAGGCCAGCACCTTCCGCTCAGCATAGTGGGGTCCGACAATCTGCAATCCTACCGGTAGCCCCGATGGTGTTCTTCCGGCCGGCACAGAGACGGCGGGCGACCCTGTAAGGTTGAACGGGGCCACGAGCTGAATGCGGTTCCGTAGTGCCTGCCAGGAGCCACTGCTGGCGGCGGCGGCGGCCGGTGGGGCCTCGCGGAGCATCGTGGGGAGCGCCAGCACGTCTACCTCCTGGAACAGCGCGGCGAACTTACGGGTGATAAGATGCTGCACGCGCCTGGCCTGCACATACTGCACTGCCGGGATCGCCAGACCGGCCAGTAGCAGCTCGCGGACGGTCGGACAGTAGTCGAAGAGGTGCCGGCCCAAGAAGGCCCGATGATACGCAGCCGCTTCCGCCAGGCAGAGCGTCCACCGGTTACAGCGCAGCGCCCGCACGGGCATCGGTGGTCCGCGCGCAAGAAGGCTGACGCGGTCGTGCGCCTACTGCGCGGGGAAAGCCTGGAGGAGCTCAGCCGGGAGCTGCGCGTGGAAGCGCACCGGTTGCAGGCGTGGCGTGATGAGTTCGTCGCCGGCGGCATCGAAGGCTTGAAGGGCAAGCCCCTGGCTGTGGAAGATCGTCGGCTGAAGGAGGCCGAGCGCAAGAGCGGCGCGCTGATGATGGAGAACGAGGTCCTCCGGGCAGTAGCCCGAAAAAGGGGGTTCCAAATCCCGTCCAGGAAGCCGTC
>JAVKIJ010000134.1:0-5239 GCA_031459535.1 Candidatus Fervidifonticultor quintus
AGTAGGATTGACAGGGCCTATGTCGTCGCAGACGACCGTCCTGCTACTGGTCGCCATTGCCGCCGTGGTGGGGGCTGCAGCGGCGGTGGCCATGATGCTACTGGTACTGCGGCGCGAATCACCGCACCAGAGCCTGCTGCTCCTCCAGCAGCAGCTGGACGCCCTGCGGGGTCAGACCGGCCAGAGCCTGGAGGCCGCGGCGCGGGCCGTGGCGGAACGCACCGACAGCCTGCAGGCGCAACTGACCGCCCGGCTCGACGAGGTGACCCGCGCGGTGGCCGAGCGCCTGGCCGAGAACGCTCAGGTGCTCCAGCGGGTCAATGACAGCCTCGGCCAGCGGTTGGACTCGAATCTCGCCATGGTCGGCCAGCGTTTCAGCGAGACGGCGTCCTTGGTGACCTCCGTCCGCGAGAAACTCACCGGGCTCGAGGAAGCGGCGAGCCGCATCTTCGAGGTGGGGAGAGATCTGGCGTCCCTCCAGGAGATTCTCCAGCCACCCAAGATGCGCGGTGGTGTGGGCGAAGTGCTCCTGGAGAGCCTGCTGCGGGACAGGCTGCCCCAGGGACGCTACGCCATGCAGCACCGGTTTCGCAACGGGACCGTGGTGGACGCGGTGATCCGCCTGGAGGACCGTCTGGTCCCCATCGACTCAAAGTTTCCCCTGGAGTCCTTCCAATCGGTCATGCGGGCGGCCAGCGACGAAGAACGCGCCAGGGCCCGGCGGGAATTCCTGCGGACCGTCCAGGGACATATCAAGGTCATCGCCGAGAAGTACATCGCACCGGGCGAGGGCACGTTCGATTTCGCCCTGATGTACATCCCGGCGGAGAACGTCTATTATGAGGCGGTCGTACGCGGCGATGAGGCGGGTAGCGTCTACGCGTATGCCATGGAACGGCACGTGATCCCGGTGTCGCCAACCACCTTCTACGCCTATCTGGTGGCCCTGGTCTACGGCCTCAAGGGCCTGCAGGTGGAGAAGGAGGCGGCCGAGATTCGCGCCGGGCTGGCGAACCTGGCGGCCAGCTTCGATCGCCTGCGCGACCCCCTGGAAAAGCTGGGGGAACAGTTGCGACGCTCGCAGAAGAACTACGATGATGCGGCCAAGGCCTTGGAGCGGTTCGGCCACCGTCTCCAGGAGCTCAGTGGTGTCAGCCTGCCCGAGCACGAGCCGCAGGCACTGCCGCTGGGCGAGAGTGTGAATCCTTGACACCCTTTTTGGCGCGTCGGTACAATCATGCGAAAGGCTGCTCGCCATTCAACAAACAGCGGAGGCTGAGACCCGAGATACCGGAGAGCACCTGAGGGGGTGAATCCCATGGAGCTGGGGCCCTACCTGATCAGCGTTGTAGTGGCCCTGACTGCGTTCCTCCTCGGGTATCTCCTGCGCAGGACCACCGCCGAGGCAAAGATCAAGTCAGCCGAAGAGCATGCGCGACAGATTCTCGAGAATGCCCAGAAGGAGGCCGAGGCTAAACGACGCGAGGCCATCGTCGAGGCCAAGGACGAGGCATTTCGCATCAAGCGGGAGGCAGAACGAGAAATCCGCGAACAGCGGATGGAGCTCCAGCGGCTGGAACGGCGCTTGGTACAGCGTGAGGAGAACCAGGAGCGCAAGCAGGAGATTCTGGAGAAGCGGGAGCGGCAGCTCGCCGAAGAAGAGGCACGGCTTGCCGCGTTGAGAGAAGAGCATACCCGCCTGAGGCAGCAACAGTACGAGGAACTGCAGCGCATCGCTGGCCTGCCGGCCGAGGCGGCTCGGGCCCAACTCCTGGCCAAAGTGGAGGCCGAGGCGCGCAACGATGCCGCACAACTGATCCGCCGCATCGAGGCCGAGGCCCGGGACGAAGGCGAGCGCCGGGCGCGGGAAATTCTGGCGCTGGCGATTCAGCGGTGCGCGTCGGAGCACACCGCCGAGGTGACGGTGTCCGTCGTCCCCCTGCCCAACGAAGAGATGAAGGGGCGCATCATCGGGCGAGAAGGGCGCAACATCCGTGCCCTCGAGAGCCTGACCGGTGTAGATCTCATCATCGACGACACCCCTGAAGCCGTGACCATCTCGTCATTCGACCCGGTGCGGCGCGAAGTGGCCCGGCTGGCCCTGGAGAAGCTCATGACGGACGGGCGCATCCACCCGGGCCGGATCGAGGAGGTCGTCGAGAAGGCACGTCGCGAACTCGACGACCTGGTCCGCGAGGCCGGTGAACAGGCGGCATTCGAGGCCGGCGTGCACGGGCTCCATCCCGAGGAACTGGCGCTGCTCGGCCGGCTGAAGTTCCGGCACTCCTACGGCCAGAATCTGCTGAGGCACTCGGTCGAAGTCGCATTGCTGGCGGGCCTGCTGGCCACGCACCTAGACGCCGACCCTAAGCTGGCCCGTCGCGCGGGGCTGCTCCACGACATCGGCAAGGCCATGACCCACGAGGTCGAGGGCACCCACGTGGAGATCGGCGCGGACCTGGCTCGGCGGTATCACGAGCCCCCGGAGGTCATCAACGCCATCGGCTACCACCACGGCGAGGAGGAGGCGCAGAGCCTGGAGGCCGTCCTGGTGGCCGCGGCCGACGCCATCTCCGCGAGCCGCCCCGGCGCCCGCAAGGAGACCGTGGAGATGTACATCAAGCGGCTCCAGAGCCTCGAGCAACTCGCGACGGCGTTCTCCGGGGTGGAGAAGGCATACGCCATCCAGGCCGGTCGGGAGATCCGCGTCATCGTAAGACCATCTGAGGTCGATGACGCTGGAGCCGCGACCCTGGCCCGCGACATCGCCCGCAAGATCGAAGAGGACCTCAAGTACCCGGGCCAGATCAAGGTGACCGTGCTCCGCGAGACGCGCGTGGTGGAATACGCGCGATGACCGGGTGAGAATTCTCTTCGTCGGCGACGTGCACGGAAAGCCAGGCCGCAGGATCGTGGCCGAGCGGCTGCCAGCGCTGCGCCGGGCGTATGGCGTGGACGCCGTCATTGCCAATGGCGAGAACGCCGCGGGCGGGGCCGGGCTCACTGCCGGCGTGGCGGCCGAGCTGTTCGCCGCGGGGGTGGATGCCATCACCGGCGGCAATCACATCTGGCAGAATCGTGAGGCCTACGACCTGCTGGACAGTGATCCTCGGGTCCTGCGCCCCGCCAACTACCCGCCCGGCGTGCCCGGTCGGGGTGCGGCGGTCATTACCGCCGCGGGAGGCGCCACCATGGGGGTGCTCAACCTGCAGGGCCGCGTGTTCATGATGAGCATCGACGACCCATTTCGCGTCGGGCGCGAACAGGCGGCGCTGTTACGGAAGTCGGCGCCGGTGGTGGTCGTGGACTTTCACGCCGAGGCGACCTCAGAGAAGGTCGCCATGGGGTGGTACCTGGACGGCGCCGTGAGCGCTGTCATCGGCACGCACACCCACGTGCAGACCGCCGACGAGCGGATCTTGCCGGGTGGGACGGCGTATATCAGCGATGCGGGGATGACCGGCCCGCGCGACGGTATCATCGGGATGGCCAGGGAGGCTATCCTCGAGCGGTTCCTGACACAACTGCCCGCGCGCTTCGAGGTGGCGCCGGGGCCGGTGCAGCTCAACGCGGTGGTACTCTCCGTCGACGCCGACGGCCGCGCCACGGCCATCGAACGGGTGCAGCTCTTCTCCGAGGCGTAGGCCGATGCGGGTCGACCTGCACACCCACACCACGGCATCCGACGGGGTGCTGAGCCCGGAGGCGCTGGTGGCCGAAGCACGGGCGCTGGGCGTGGGGTTGCTGGCCGTCGCAGACCACGATACGACCGCTGGGCTGGATGCGGCCATGGCCGCCGGGCGTAGTGCCGGCGTGGAGGTCTGGCCGGCGGTGGAACTCTCCTGCGACGTGGAGGCCGGCGAGGTCCACCTGCTGGGGTACTTCATCGATTACCGCCTGGGCTGGTTCCAGGACCTGTTGACCCGGCTGCGTGCTGGCCGCCAGCAGCGCGCCGCGCGGATGGTGGCCCGACTCGTGGCGCTGGGCGCGCCTATCACGCTGGAGCGCGTGCAGGTCCTGGCCGACGGCGGGGCGATCGGCCGGCCGCATGTGGCCCGGGCCCTGGTGGAGGCCGGGCATGTCCGCACCGTGGCCGAGGCGTTCGAACGCTTCATCGGCCGTGGCGGCCCGGCGTATGTGGAACGCCTCAAGGTTACGCCCGTGCAGGCCGTCCAGATCGTTCGCGCCGCCGGGGGGCTTGCGGTGCTGGCGCATCCCGGTTGGGGTCAGCACGATGCGTTGATCCCGGACCTGCTGGCGGCGGGGCTCGATGGCATCGAGGTCTACTATCCTGACCACACGCCGGATCAGGTCGAACGGTACCGTGACCTGGCTCGCCGCTACGGGCTGTTGATGACGGGCGGAACGGACTTCCACGGCGGGGGCCTGGCCACGAGGGTGGCCGTGGGCAGCCAGTACGTGCCCGAGGAGATCGTGCCTCCGCTGCGCGAGGCGGCGGCGGGCCGGCAGCCTGCGGCGAAGGCTCCGGCCCTGGGTCTGGGCGTAGAGTGAGCATCATCCAGATGAGGGGAGTCCAGGCATGAAGTGCCCCAAGTGCGGTACCGAGAATGCGGCGAGCCGGGTCTTGTGCGTACGGTGCGGTACGCGGCTGCGCGCGACGGTTGGAGCCCCGCCAGGCGCGCCTGCAGGGCCGGAAGCCGCGGCTACGGTGATGGCGCACCTGGGCGGCGATCTGCGCCGACTCGTCGTGGTCGTTGCAGCGGTCGTGGCGACCATGATCGCGCTGGGCATGCTCCTCCATTAGCCAGGGTCGCGCCCGGTGACGGACCTACCAAGCCTCCGGCGCCTGCCGTCCGTTGATCGGGTGCTGCAGGCGCTCGCTGCGCGCGGGCTGCTCGACGAATTTTCCCGGAGCACGGCGGCGCTGTGCGCGCGCGAGGCGTTGGCCGATGCGCGCCTCAGGGTGCGCGAGCGCGGAGAGGTCAGCGCGATTGACAGGGTCGTGGACGAGGCGGAGGCGCGGTTGCGCCGACGTTTTGGCCGCACCATGCGGCGGGCCGTCAACGCCAGCGGTATCATCCTCCATACCAACCTCGGCCGGGCGCCGCTGTCGGCGGCCGCGCAGGCTGCGGTCGCCGAGGTCGCGACCGGGTACGGCACGCTGGAGATCGATCTGGCCACCGGCGAGCGCGGGAGCCGTCATGCCCATCTGGAGCCGCTGCTGACTGCCGTGACTGGTGCCGAATCGGGGTTTGCGGTGAACAACGCCGCCGCGGCG
>JAVKIJ010000135.1:0-5232 GCA_031459535.1 Candidatus Fervidifonticultor quintus
CGACCAGCACCACGGCCTCGCCGTCCAGCACCGTCTCGCCATGCTGGTTGGCAAACGTCGTGCGCAGCGTCAGACGCCGGCGGCGGGCGTCATAGGCCACGACCTCGACGGTGGCGGTCACGGCGTCGCCGATGCGGACCGGCCGCACGAACTGCAGGGTCTGGGAGACGTAGATGCCCCCGGGCCCGGGGAGGTGCATCCCGATCACTGCTGAGACGAATCCGGCGGTCAGCATGCCGTGCGCGATCCGCTGGCCGAACCGCGTGCGGGCCGCATACGCCGGATCCAGGTGCAGCGGGTTGCGGTCGCCGGTCACGTCGGCGAAGGCTGTGATGTCCGCCTCGGTGACGGTCCGCGTCAGCGAGGCCCGCTGGCCGGGTGCGAACCTCTCCCCCGTGCGCCTACCCTCGGGCGGAGGCCTCCGCCGCCATCTTCCGGGCCGCGTACTGCACGGCGTTGACGATGTGCTGGTAGCCGGTGCAACGGCAGAGGTTGCCCTCGAGCCCGCTCCGGATCTGTTCCTCGGTCGGGTTGGGGTACCGTTGGATGATCTGTAGCGCAGCGAGCATCATGCCCGGCGTGCAGAAGCCGCACTGCAGCCCGTGCTCCTCCCAGAAGCCCTCCTGGATGGGGTGGAGCTCGCCGTCCCGGGCGAGCCCCTCGACGGTCAGGACGTCCCCGCCGTCGGCCTGGACGGCCAGCACCGTACACGACTTGACTGCGAGGCCGTTCAGCATCACGGTGCAGGCCCCGCAGCTGGTGGTATCGCACCCGATGTGTGTGCCCACAAGCCCCAGGACGTCCCGCAGGTAGTGCACGAGCAGCAACCGGGGCTCGATGTCGTGGCTCACCCTGACGCCGTTGACGGTCATGCTGACTCTCATGCTGCGCTTCACCCTCGATGCCCTTGTGATGGGTGGATCCTACGGGGTCCTGCGCGTGGTTTCTCGCACCGGCCCCCCGATCCCTGCGCTGGGTGCTCGAATGACCCGTGCCGTTCTTGCACGGCCTGCGCACCGCCACTACAATGGCTGCGAGCGACCCGATCCGCGAGAGAAGTCCGTGACGCCGCGCAACTCGTCCGGGGCCTTCGCCTGGATCCCTGACCCCGCGTGGGCCAGGGCCAGCCGGCTACAGCGCTTCATCGATCGACACCGCCTCGGCACCTACGACGCGCTCTACGCCCGCTCGATCAGCGATCTCGGATGGTTCTGGGGCGCGGTAGCCGACGACCTGGACCTGGTGTGGGTCGAGCCCTACCGGGAGGTGCTTGACGTCGCCCGGGGCATTCCGTGGGCGCGCTGGTTTCCCGGCGGCCGGACCAACCTCACCCTCAATGCGCTGGACCGGCACCTCACCGCCGGCTTCGGCGACCACCCCGCCGTCCTCTATGAGAGCGAGGAAGGCCTCGAGCGGGTGCTATCGTACGCCGAACTGCACCGGGAGGTGGAACACCTGGCCGCCGGGCTGCGGCGCCTGGGGTTCGGCCAGGGCGATATCGCCGGCGTCTTTCTCCCGATGATCCCCGAGACGGTCATCGCCACGCTGGCGCTGTCGCGGATCGGCGCCATCTACGTGCCGATCTTCTCCGGATTCGCCGCTCCGGCGGTAGCGTCGCGCCTGGCCGACTGCGGCGCGCGCCTGCTGATCACCGCCGATGGGTTCCCACGGCGCGGGCAGCTGATCGAGATGAAGGCCACCGCCGACGACGCCGTCGCGCGCGTCGGCTCAGTGGAACGGGTGCTGGTGGTGCGGCGTGCGGGCAACCCCGTGCCCTGGACGCCTGGCCGCGACCTGTGGTGGCACGAGGTCGCGAGCCCCGGCCGACCCGGCGGCGAGCCGGCCGTCGTAGACGCCGAAGACCCCTTCATGATCATCTACACGTCCGGCACCACCGGCCGGCCCAAGGGGACCGTGCACGTCCACATGGGTTTCCCCTTCAAGGGCGCTATGGACATGGCCTACTGCTTCGACGTGAAGCGGTCCGACCGCGTGCTGTGGTACACCGACATCGGCTGGATGATGGGGCCCTGGCTGATCCTGGGCGCCCTGTGGCTGGGCGCGACCGCCGTCCTCCACGACGGGGTCCCCGACTATCCGGCACCGGACCGGCTATGGGGGATCGTCGCACGCCACCGGATCACGGTGCTGGGCATCTCACCGACGGCGATTCGTGCCCTCATGCGCTATGGCGACGAGCCGCCGCACCGGCACGACCTGTCGAGCCTGCGGATCCTCGGCAGCACCGGCGAGCCCTGGAACCCGGAGGCCTGGCAGTGGTACTTCGAGCACGCCGGCGGGAAGCGGTGCCCGATCATGAACTACTCGGGTGGTACCGAGGTCTCCGGCGGGATTCTCTGCTGCGACCTGCTCCATCCCCAGGTTCCGACCGCGTTCACCGGTCCCATTCCCGGCATCGCGGCCGACGTCTACGACGAGCAGGGCCGCTCACTGCGCGCCACCGGCACCGTCGGCGAGCTGGTGATCACCCAGCCCTGGCCGGGCATGACACGGGGATTCTGGAACGATCCCCAGCGCTACCTGGACACCTACTGGTCGCGCTGGTCCGACGTATGGGTGCACGGTGACTGGGTGCGCGCCGATCCGGATGGATTCTGGTACATCCTGGGCCGCAGCGACGACACGCTCAACGTGGCCGGCAAGCGCATCGGCCCCGCCGAGGTCGAATCGGCGCTGACCACGCACCCTGCAGTCTCGGAGGCCGCGGCGATCGGCGTGCCTCACCCCATCAAGGGCGAGGTGATCGTCTGCTTCGCCGTGCTGCGGCCGGGTTGCGAGCCCACCGACGAGCTCCGCGGGGCGCTGCAGCGGGTGGCGGTCTCGCAGTTAGGGAAGGCCCTGGCGCCCGAGGACATCCGGTTCGTGCGCGATCTGCCCAGGACCCGGAACGCCAAGATCATGCGCCGCATCATCCGCGCTCGGGCGCTCGGTCGGGATCCCGGTGACGTCTCGTCCCTGGAGAATCCCCAGGCGGTCGCCGAGATCCCGACCCTCGTCTCGTTCGGATGAGCCCCGCGGTCTAGCGATCCTCGCGGCCGAACCGCTCGGAGTAGATGACCGTCGTCGCCTGGGGCCCAATCGGAATCGTGACGACGAGCTGCCCGCCCTGGAGCCCAAACAGCACGCTCACGGGGTACATGGTGTTCACCGGAATGCTCACGATGGATGCGGCCAGCGGCAGGGTGTAGAACAGCCGCCCGCGCTCCTTGGCGCCCGCCGGCGTGTTCAACCGGACGAGCTGGCCGGGCGGGATCCTGCCCGGACCCGCCGGCCCGAAGCCCAGCAGCCCGCCGGTCGGCGTGTGCAGCAGATACGTCGCATAGCACCGCCCTCCGGCGATCACCACGTTGCCGAAGACGACGTCACGCACGAAACAGTAGGTGTGCCTGTCCTGCTGTCTGACCACGGCAGTCAGCAGCAGGGGAACCGACCCGGGTGCCTGGCCGGGCACTGCTGCCGGGGCGGGCATTGCGGTCAGCAGGACCACGACCACGGCCACCATGACGGCCCAGCGAGACACTCGCACGTTCACCACTCCCTTCGCGGTCGGATTCCGTCTCCTCCAACGTACTACGGACTCCCCCTGGACCTGGTTCCCCACGGGAGGCGCCGGCAGACGGCTACCGGCCGCCGGCCGACAGCACTCGGGCCAGGTCCCGCGGGTTGATGGTCAACACGGCGGCGACCGCCATGACCGCCGCGATGCCGATGAGGAACACGGAGAGGGCGGCGATGACCGGGTCCTGCTGCCGCTGGAGGTAGTAGAACATGGCCACCGGCAGGGTCATGTTCTCGGTCTTGACCAGGAACAGCGAGGTCTCCACCTGGTCCCACGAGATGATGAACGCGAAGAACCCGCTGACAGCCAGGCCGGTGCGAATCTGCGGCAGCGTCACCTTCCAGAATGTTACCAGGGGCGTGGCGCCCAGGTCCGCGGCTGCCTCCTCGAGCGAGCGGTCGGCGGAGACCAGCGACGCCGAGAGGATGGAGATGGCGAACGGCAGGGTGATCATGAGATGGGCGAGGATCAGGCTGTCCAGCCCGCCGAAGCGGCGCAGCAGCACGGCGTAGATCAGCATGGCCACCCCGAACGCGATGCGGGGCACGATCAGGGGAGCCAGGAACAACGTGCGGAGCATCTCACGGCCGAAGAACCGGTAGCGCACCAGCGCCATGGCGGCCGCAGTCCCCAACGCCAGGCTGCCCCCTGTGGCAGCGACGGCAACGAGGAAGGAGTTGATCGCCGCCCGCAGCAACGGCTCCTGCTGGAAGAGCTTGACGAACCACCGCGCCGAGTAGCCCGGTGGCGGGAAGATCGTATACGACGTGCTGCTGAAGGCAAACACCACGACGAACAGGATCGGCGCCAGCATGTAGGCCAGCACCAGGCCGAGAAAGACGAACAGCGCCATCCGCACGGGGTCGCGCCGGACGGTCTCCCGCTCCCTCGCCTGCCCCGGAGCCTGGTTCACGTGCGCTCGACCTCCGCACGCCGGTAGGCGTGGCGCGATACCGTGTTGCTGGCCGCCAGGACCGCCGCCGCCAGGACCAGCAGGATGATGGCGACCGCCGAGGCGAACCCCAGGTTCACCGCCTCCATGTCCCGGTAGATCAGGCCGCTGAGGATCTGCACCTTGCCCCCGCCCATCAAGAACGGCGTGACGAACGCGCTGATCGTGAGCGTGAATACGATCTGCGCGCCCGAGATCACCCCGGGCAGCGTCAGCGGCCACGTGACCCTCCGGAACACCTGCCACCGGTTGGCGCCCAGGTCTGCGGCCGCCTCCGCCAGGTCGGGTGTCAGCTGCCCGATGACGCTGAGAATAGGGAACACCATGAAGGGCAGCAGGATGTGCACCATGGCGATGACGATGCCCGTGAAGTTGAAGATGAGCGGGATGGGGTCGCGGACGAGGCCGAGGACCCGCAACAGCCAGTTGACCACACCGGTGTTCCCCAGCAGGAGCAACCAGCCGTAGGTCCGGACCACGACGCTGACCAGGATCGGCGCAAACAGGATCAGGTACGCCGCCAGCGCCAGGCCGGGCCGCTGGATCTTGCTGATGGCGTACGCCGTCGGGTACCCGATCAGCAGGCTCAACGCGGTGACCACCAGGCCCAGCCGCAGCGTGGTGACCACGATGCCCAGATAGTAGGGATCGGTCAGAAAGCGTCGCCAGGCGGCCCAGGTGAACGCCGGCGCGCCGGCAG
>JAVKIJ010000136.1:0-5182 GCA_031459535.1 Candidatus Fervidifonticultor quintus
GAAGATCGCCGGCAGCACGACCCACCCATGCGCCTTGCCCTGGTTGGCCAGCCAGATCGAGGCCAGCATCAGGGCCAGGCCGGCGAAGAGCTGGTTGGAACCACCGAACAGGATCCAGATGCGCGCCCAGAATCCGGTCCACAGGATGAGCAGCGTGAACAGGATGCCCACGATGGAGCCGAAATGCGGGTTGCGGAAGGCCGGGATCCGGTCGCCGACCAGCTCGGCGCTGGCGATCCGCATGAAGCGCAGCACCAGCTGCATGACCGTCAGCGCCATGATGCACAGGAAGATCGACCCGAACGCGGCGCCGAAGTCGGTGGGCACGCCGAGGACGTTGAGGAACTTGGCCATCCCGCCAGCAAACACCGCACCGCCTCCCCTGGCCAGGGTCTCCTTGTAGCCGGCAAAGCTCCCGAAGCCGACTACCGCGAAGGTCAGGGCGAGTACGGCCAGGACGGCCTCGGTGAACATCGCACCGGCGGTCACCGGCAGGGCGTCGGTCTCCCGCTCCAGCTGGCGGGCGGTCCCGGAGGTGGTCACCAGGCTGTGCCATCCGGAGATCGCCCCGCACGCGATGGTGACGAAGATGATCGGCCAGAGCGGCGTCGGCACGCCGGGCGCCAGCACGCCAGTGGCAAAGAACCCCACATAGGCCGGGAAGTCACCAAAGCCCGGCCAGGTGATGAGAATGCCGATAATGGCTCCCACCATGCCAGCCAGGATCAGCCAGAACGACACATAGTTGACGGGCTGCGCGAAGCGCCAGATCGGCAGCACCGAGCCCAGATAGCAGAAGACCAACGCCAGGATGCCCCAGATCCACACCGGCCACGTCATGGGCCCGTAGGGGGTCATGTACAGGATGTTCTTGGTCTCCTTGCCTCCGATGGTGGCCGTGTACCCGACCAGGCTATTGAACCAGTTGACGATGCCGGACAGCGGCCCGGTCTGCCCCAGCCAGATGCCGATGAACGCGATGACCACGGTCACGATCGTGGTCGTCACCAGATCGCGGCGCATCTTGTACGTCATGTGCCCGGCCAGGACACCGGCCAGGGTGACAATGATGAATCCGATGGGCACCTTGGCGTTGGCCAACAGCCCGGCGACGATGGCCCCGAACGCTCCCATGATAAGCAGCAGATAGAAGTACAGGAAGGACAGGAGGATGCTCCGGGCGCGGGGGGAGACCAGTTTGTAGCTCAGCCCGCCCATAGTCATGCCCTCGCTGCGCAACCCCATCAGGGCCGTCGAGTAGTCCTGGACCCACCCGATGAAGAACACGCCGAGGATCAACCACAGGAAAGCCGGCAACCATCCCCACTGGGCTCCGATGATCGGCCCCACGATGGGTCCCAGGGCTGCGATGGACTTGAACTGGTAGCCGAAGAGCACGCTGCCGGAAGCCGGCATGAAATCCACGCCGTCCTGGTACAGCTTGGCCGGCGTCGCACGGTTGGGATCCGCCTGGAGGACCGCGCGGTCGACGCGGCTCGCGTAGTACCGATAACCCAACCAGACGATGACGACGGTCGCGATAAGCATCCATGCCGCCATATCATCGCCTCCCATGCGAGACAGTCTGCGAGACCTGGCTACGGCAAGGCCGGGCTCTCACCCCCCACGAAGGACCTAGTTCCGCGGCCGGCACCGCGGGCAGCGCACCCTGCACAGTCATTGTCCACGGGTTGCGCAACACTCGCCAATCGGGTCTCTACCCGACTTCGACAGGATGTTCGGCGAGCGGGCCGGAGGGTTCCTGCCGCGCGGAGGAAAACCCGCCACCGCCGTGAAGGTTGTCAGCACAGTGCAATCGTTCGCGGAGGTGAAGCATGCGCTTTGCGTCTGTGTGGGTCGACGGCGCACCCCACCTGGCCCTGATGGAGGCCGATCACGCCTTCCTGTTCGCCCCCCTCGCCCGTCGGGCGGCGCGGGCCGGGACGGGGAGGGGGCTCCGGCGGGGCCGCGGTGACGTCCCTGACGACGTGCTGTCCTTCATCGAACAGGGCTCAATGGCCCAGGCGAGGACGGCGCTGGCGCTCGGCCGACGGCTCCTGCGGGCCGGGCGGGCGGGCGATCTCGTCCTGCCCCTCTCTAGGATCCGGGTGCTCGCGCCGATCCCCAGACCCCGCAAGAACATCTTCTGCCTGGGCCGCAACTACGCCGAGCACGCCAGGGAGCGCAGCGAGAGCGTCCCCGGCGTCCCCATCTTCTTCACGAAACCGCCAACGGCGGTGGTGGGGCCGGACGACCCGGTGATTCGCCACGCGGTGACCGAACAGCTCGACTACGAAGTCGAACTGGCGGTGATCATCGGCCGACGCGGCCGGGACATCCCGGTGGAGCGGGCGCTGGACTACGTCTTTGGCTACACGATCCTCAATGACATCTCGGCTAGGGACCTTCAGGCGCGGCACGTCCAGTGGTTCAAGGGCAAGTCCCTAGACACGTTTGCGCCGCTGGGCCCGGTGGTGACCCACCGCTCCGCGATCCCCGATCCCCAGAACCTGCGGATACGGTTGCGCGTCAACGGGGAGCTCCGGCAGGACGCGTCGACGGGCAGCATGATCTTCCCCGTGGCCCAGGTGATCGCAGTGCTGTCCGCCGGCATGACGCTGGAGCCAGGCGACATCCTGGCCACGGGCACGCCCGAGGGCGTAGGGGCTGGCCGGACGCCGCCGGCGTGGCTGCAACCCGGAGATGTCGTGGAAGCGGAGATCGAGGGTGTCGGGGTCCTTCGGAACCGCATCGTCGGCCCGCGATGATCGCAGGGGCTACGGCAGGGAGGAGCCATGAGCCAGTACGGCAACGTCAACGATAGCCAATACCGGAGCACCGTCGCCGACGGCATGCGCATCGAGTATGACGTACCCATCGCGATGGACGACGGCGTGGTGCTGCGCGCCGACGTCTTCCGCCCCACCGACGATGGCCGCTATCCCGTCATCCTGAGCTACGGGCCCTATGGCAAGGGCCTGCCGTTCCAGCTCGGGTACCGGGACCAGTGGAAGGCGCTGGTCGCGAGCTTCCCCGAGGTGGCCACCGGATCGACGTGCCGCTACCAGAACTGGGAGGTCGTCGACCCCGAGCGGTGGGTGCCAGACGGCTATGTCTGCGTGCGCGTAGACTCCCGAGGCGCGGGCCGCTCGCCGGGCGTCAGCGACATCTTCTCTCCACGGGAGACCAGGGACCTCTACCAGTGCATCGAGTGGGCGGCCGTCCAGCCCTGGAGCACCGGTAAGGTGGGCCTCTGCGGGATCTCCTACTACGCGATCAATCAGTGGCTGGTCGCCGGCCTGCAACCTCCGCACCTGGCCGCCATGTGCGCCTGGGAGGGCGCGGCCGACTTCTACCGGGACTGGCACCGTCACGGCGGCATCCTCTGCACCTTCACGGCGTCCTGGTTCGGGCCCCAGGTCGAGACGGTCCAGCACGGAAGAGGCGTGCGCGGCCCGGTCAACCCCAACACGGGCGAGCTCGTCGCCGGGCCCCAGACCCTGCCCGAGTACGAACTGGCCCGCAGCCGCGTCCACCCCTTCTGGCAGGCCCTGGTCCGCGAGCTGGACGACCAGTGGTACCGGGAGCGGTCGGCGGACTGGGCGCGGGTGACGGTGCCGTTCCTATCGGCCGGCAACTGGGGCGGGGCCGGCCTGCACCTGCGGGGCAACGTCGAGGCGTTCGTCCGGGCGGCCTCGAGGCAGAAGTGGCTGGAGATCCACGGGCTGGAGCACTGGACGCACTTCTACACGCCCTACGGTCTCGATCTCCAAAAGCGCTTCTTCGGACACTTCCTCAAGGGCACAGACAACGGCTGGGACCGGGAGCCGCCGGTGTGGCTCAACATCCGCCGGGTCGACGGGTTCGTCCTGCGCAAGGAACGGGAGTGGCCCCTTGCCCGCACCCAGTGGACCAAGCTTTATCTCGACCCGGTGGCGCGCAGCCTGCGCTGGCAGCCGGTCGCCCGGGAAAGCGTCGCGGAGTACGAGGCGGCGGAGGGCGGTGTGACGTTCCGGACGCCGCCGTTCGCGTGGGAGACCGAGATCACCGGTCCGGTGGCGGCCAAGCTGTTCATCTCGTCGACCACGACCGACGCTGACCTGTTCCTGGTGATCAGGCTGTTCGACCCCCAGGGCGAGGAGGTCACCTTCCAAGGGGCCATCGACCCGCGCGCGCCGATCGCCCAGGGCTGGCTGCGGGCATCGCACCGCAAGCTGGACCCGGCATTGAGCACGCCGTACCGCCCCTATCACACGCACGATGAGATCCAGCCGCTGCAACCGGGTGAGGTGTACGAGGTCGACGTGGAGATCTGGCCCACCTCGATCGTGGTGCCGCCGGGCTACACGCTGACCCTCACGGTCCAGGGGCGGGACTTCGCACGGGAGGGCACCGGCCCGCGGCTGGGCCCGTGGGCCGCGCTACGGGGCTCGGGCCCCTTTGTCCACGACGATCCCTGGGACCGCCGGCCCGAGATCTACAGCGGGCGGGTCAGGCTCTACGGAGGTGGGGCGAGGGCTGCCTACTTGCTCCTGCCGATCATACCGGGCGCCGCCCAGGCATAGCGGCGAGGGATCGTCCCAGACCCGGCCAGGCGTGCGGGACAGCGGCTATCGCTTCAGCAACGGGCTGCCGTAGAGGCCGGTCGGCTTGATCAGGAGGATCAGCAGCATGATGGCGAACGGCGCCATCTGGGCCAGCGGAGCGTAGATGATGGATCCCAGGGACGTGACTTGCCCGACGATGAACGCGGACGCCAGGGTGCCCTTGATGCTGCCCAATCCCCCGATGATGACCACCATGAACACGAAGGCCAGCACCTCCAGGCCCATCTGGGGATCCACCATGATCAGCGGCGCATGCAGCCCGCCCGCCAGGCCCGAGAGCATCCCGGCGATGACGAACGTGAGGGTGAACAGCCTGTAGACATCGATGCCCAGGCCCTCCACGTGGTCGACGTCTTCAATGCCAGCCCGGATGGCCTTGCCGGTGATGGTCCGGTTCAAGAAGAGGTTGATGCCAACGTAGACCAACAGGGAGATCCCGATGACGATCAGGCGGTAGACGGGGATGACCGTGCCGAGCAGGGTGACCTGGATCGTCATGGGGATGGCGGCAGGCCGGGGGATCAGCCCCCAGACGTACTTGATGGCCCCGACGCCGCCGATCAGGATCCCAAAGG
>JAVKIJ010000137.1:0-5095 GCA_031459535.1 Candidatus Fervidifonticultor quintus
CCCGACATCAGCAACCCCTTTTTCCCGGCCATCGCCCGCGGCATTGAGGACGTCGCCAGCCAGCACGGGTATGCGGTCCTTCTGTGCAACACCTACGAGGACCTCGCCCGGGAGCGCGCCTACCTGGACCTGCTGCGCAAGCGGTGGGTGGACGGGGTGATCTTTGCCACGGCCGGCACCAACACCGCGCACCTGCGGGCGCTGCGCCGCGAGGGCCGGCCGGTGGTCCTGGTGGCCCGCGACGTGGACGGGGTGCGCATCGACGCGGTCCTGGTGGACAACTACCACGGGGCCTACGAGGCCACCGCGCACCTGCTGCGGCTGGGCCACCGGCGCATCGCCCACATCGCCGGACCGGCGTCGGTCCGGGTGGCGCAGGAGCGGCGACGCGGCTACGAGCAGGCGCTTGCCGACGCGGGTCTGCCCCGCGATGGCGCCCTGGTCGGCGAGGGGGACTTCACCGCCGACGGCGGCCGGCGGGCGGTGGAGGCGTGGCTCCGGCGGCGAGCGGACATCACGGCCATCGTGGCCGCCAACGACCTCATGGCCATCGGGGCCCTGGAGGTTCTGCGCGCGGCCGGCCGGCGGGTGCCCGAGGATGTGGCGGTGGTGGGATTTGACGACATCACGTTCGCCTCTCTGGTGTCGCCGGCTCTGACCACCGTGGCGCAGCCGAAGTACCGCATGGGCCAGCTGGCCATGCAGCGCCTGCTGGAGCTGATGGCCGGAGAGTCCCCGGCGGGCCGGCGCATCGTCCTGGAGCCACAGCTGATCGTCCGGGATTCCTGCGGGGCTCGCCGGGCGGTGATCATCCCGCCCGGCGGGAGAACGCGGGCGTGAGCGTGGCGCCCCACACGGAGGAGGGATCATGAAAGCACTGGTGCTGACAGCCGAGTGGGATCCCCGGCCGGGATACCGGCTGACCGAATGGGAGAAGGCCACCCGCACCGCCATCACCGGCAGCAGCGTCTGGCGGCGGCCGCGGGTGAGCCTGGAGACGCTGCCCGATCCGGTGCCGGGCCCCAAGGACGTGGTCATCCGGCCCCGGGCCTGCGGGATCTGCGGCTCCGACGTGCACTTCTATGAGACCGACCCCGACGGCTACATGTTGTACCCGGGGCTCACGCGCTTTCCCGTGGTGATCGGGCACGAGTTCAGCGGCGAGGTGCTGGAGGTCGGCCGGGAGGTGCGGGACCTGCGGCCCGGGGACATGGTCACCTGCGAGGAGATGATCTGGTGCGGCGAGTGCGTCCCCTGCCGCAACGGCTATCCCAACCAGTGCCAGCGCCTGGAAGAGATCGGCTTTACCATCAACGGCGCCCAGGCCGAGCGGATCGTCATCGGGGCCAAGTACTGCTGGAAGATCAACGCCCTGGCCGAGCGGTACGGCAGCGTCGAGCGGGCCTACGAGGCCGGCGCGCTGTGCGAGCCCACCAGCGTCGCCTACAACGCCATGTTCACCCGCGCCGAGGGGTTCAAGCCCGGCGGCCACGTGGTGGTCTTCGGCACGGGGCCGATCGGCTTTGCCGCCATCGCCCTGGCCCGGGCCGCGGGCGCGGCGAAGATCATCGCCTTCGAAGTGAGTCCGGTGCGCCAGGACCTGGCGCGCCAGGTGGGGGCGGACGTCGTGCTGAACCCCGTGGAGCTGGAGCGCCAGGGGACATCCCCCCGGGAAGCGATCCTGGACCTCACCGAGGGCGAGGGGGCGGCCCTGCACGTGGAGGCCGCCGGGGCGCCGGCCCGGACCATCCCGGAGATGGAGGCGTCGCTGGCGGTGGGCGGCAAGATCGTCATGATCGGCCGGGCCGCCGAGCGCACCCCCGTGTACCTGGAGCACTTCCAGACCCACGCGGCCCAGATCTACGGCGCCCAGGGGCACTCGGGCTACGGCAACTTCCCCAACGTGATCAAGCTCATGGCCGCGGGGCGCATTGACCTGACGCCGATCATCACCAGCCGGTTCCCCCTGGATCGGGCCGTGGAGGCCCTGCAGAAGGCCACCCGGCGCGAGGACGGCAAGATCATGATCCGGGGGTGAGGATGGAAGGGGGTGATAGCGGCACGTAGAGGCCGAGTCGCAATTCACGGGAAGGAGGCGAGGGTTTCATGAGGCGCTGGGGGGCAGTAGCCGTACTGGTTATGGCGTTGGTGGCCGGTACCGGGTACGGGCTCCGTCTGGCCGCCGCGCCGCAGCAGCTGACGTTTTACGTCATCGCCCATACAGGCCCGGGAGATCCGTTCTGGGCAGTGGTCCAGCGGGGAGTCCAGGATGCCGGGAAGATGCTGGGCGTTCGCGCCATTTTCCAGGGACCGCCTCAGCGAGATATCCCCGCGCAGGTTAACATGGCCCGGGCAGCCATAAGTGCCCGAGCGTCCGGGATCGCCATTTCGGTAAGCGACCCGCCAGCGATCGGACAGGTTATCCGTGAGGCGCGCGGGCGGGGCATTCCGGTGGTGGCCATCAATGTAAAGGAACCCGCCGATTACAAAGGCGAGCCGATCCCCTACATGGCCTATATCGGGATGGACGAGTATGAAGCGGGTAAGAACGTTGCGCGGTTCCTCCTTTCCAAGATTCCTCAGGGTGCGACCGTGCTGATCGCCATGCACGAGCCGGGGCATGTGGGACTGGAAGCCCGTGCCCGGGGGATCCGCGAGGTGCTCACGGCCGAGCGTCAGGCCAAGGTCGAGACCCTCGACACCACCCAGGATCCGACCAAGGCGCTGGCAACCATGCGCGCATTCCTCAAGGCGAATCCCGACACCAAGGCCCTGTTTACCCTGGGCCCGCTGGGCGCCATCCCCGCCATCCGGATGATCCGCGAAGACCGCCTGGCCGGGAAGATCGTCATGGCGTCCTTCGATCTGGATCCCACCACCATCCAGGCCATCAAGGAGGGGCTGGTGGAGGCCACCGTGGACCAGCAGCAGTACCTGCAAGGATTCATCTCGGTGGTCCAGCTGTACCTCTACGCCAAGTACGGCCTGCAGCCGGCGGACTACAACACCGGGCGCGGTCTGGTGACCAAGGGCACGGCGGCAGCGGTGGAGTCGCTGGTCAAGCAAGGTTACCGGTGAGGGGTGCCCGGGGGTGGGACATGTCCCACCCCCGGGTGTGTGCGCCGAGTGTCATGGACAGACGCGGGAGTGCGGGAGGGTCAGAGGCCCAGGCGGTCCGGGGGGTGCCGGCGCTACGGGTGGAGTGGCGGCGTCTCCTTGCCGTGCGCGAGCTGGGTGTCCTGATTGCCCTCCTGCTCTTGATCGTCGTGTTCGGCATCCTGCAGCCGGCCTTCCTCACCCTGGACACGTTTGGCGATATCCTCACCCAGGCGGCCGAACTGGGAGTCGCTGCCGTCGGGGTGACTTTCCTGATGATCGCAGGAGAGTTTGACCTCTCCGTCGGTTCGAACTTCGCCTTCACGGGCGTCCTCCTCGCACTGCTCGTGACCAAAGGTGCCGTTCCTGCGGTTGTGGCAGTGCCCCTGGCGCTCCTGGCGGCGGCGAGCATCGGCCTGCTGAACGGAGTGGTCACCCTGGCGACGCGGATTCCGTCGTTCATAACCACCCTCGGCACGATGATGATGTGGCGGGGACTGGCTCTGGCCATCACCGGGGGATGGCCCATCAGTATCCTCACCGCCTCTACCCTCCTGGACGTGCTGGGAGGTAAGGTGATCTGGAGCACTTTGCGCATCTCGGCCATGTGGTTGCTTGCGGTCACCGCGGTGTTCTGGTTCCTCCTGGGCAAGACCCGGTACGGCAACTGGGTGTTTGCCACTGGTGGCAAGAGAGAGGCGGCCCGCGCCCTGGGGGTCCCCGTGGCCCGGGTGAAGCTCATCAACTTCTCATTGGCCGGCGTTCTGGCGGGGGCCGCGGGATTCATGCAGTTTGGGCGGATGAGTTCCATGTCACCGGTCTGGGGTGACGCCCTTGCCCTGGAAGCCATCGCAGCAGCGGTCATCGGCGGAACGTCGCTCATGGGAGGGTCCGGCACCATTCTGGGGACCATCCTTGGCGCCATCACGATGGCGGCCATCCGGGTGGGCTTGGTGATGGTGGGTGCCCCGTCGTACTGGTATACGGCCTTCCTCGGGGTCGTCGTCGTGCTGGCCGTGATTCTGAACGTCAAGCTCGAGGAGATCTTCGCGTGGCGGCGCTAGAGCCTCACCCGCATCCCTTGCTGGAGGCCCGGGGCATCTACAAGGCCTTCGGTAAGGTGCAGGCTCTGGCGGGGGTCGACTTCCACGTCGGCTACCAGGAAGTGGTCGGCCTTGTCGGCGACAACGGTGCCGGCAAATCCACGCTCATCAAGATCCTGACGGGCGTCTATCCTCCAGATGCCGGAGAACTGTTCTTCGAAGGGCAGCGGATCACGCTGCGGTCGCCCAAGGAGGCCCGGGCGTTGGGCATCGAGACCGTGTACCAGGACCTGGCCTTGGTGGAGCAGATGAGCATCGCCCGAAACTTCTTCCTGGGCAACGAGCCCGTGCGCCGCATCGGTCCCGTGAGCCTGCTGGACACGGCGGCGATGCACCGGGTAACCGAGCAGGTGCTGCGGGAGATTGGTATCACGACCCTCCGATCTGCCGCCCAGGACGTGGGGGTGCTGTCTGGCGGCGAGCGCCAGGCCATCGCCATCGGCCGGACGATGCACTTTGGGGCCAAGCTGATTATCCTGGACGAGCCAACGTCGGCGCTGTCCGTGAAGGAAACCCGCAAGGTCCTGGACTACATTCAGGAGGCCAAAAGGCGCGGTCTCTCGGTGATCTTCATCACCCACAATCTCTACCACGTCTATCCGGTCTCCGATCGCATCGTCGTGCTGGCTCACGGACGCAAGGTGGGGGATTTCGCCCGCCAGGAGGTCTCCATCGAGGACTTGGTGGCGCTGATCACACTTCCCCAGGGAGTCACCCCGTCCCGTGAGTGAACTGTGTCCCTGCCTGGACGCCCTGTGGGCCGGACGGCCCGCCGAGCCGGCGCTGGGGCTGCTGGCCGAAGAGGGCTTCCGGCTGGTGGAATTCTGGGACTGGCGGGAGCGGAACATCGACCATCTGGCCGCGCAGCTAGAGAACCTGGGGATGTCGGCGGTGGC
>JAVKIJ010000138.1:0-5023 GCA_031459535.1 Candidatus Fervidifonticultor quintus
ACTGTGGACCTCGAGCACGGCCAGGCGCTCCCAGCGGGTCTGCAGGCCGCGGCGCCGCAGCAGCCGGTAGATCGTGGCCGGCGCCACGCGCCACCCGCCGTACTCGGGCCGCGCCAGTTGGGCCGCCAGCCGAGCCGGCCCCCACGTGGGCCACGCCAGGGCCAGCGCCAGGATCGCCCGCTCGACTTGCACACTCAGCGCCGGAGGGCGACCCCGGCGTGGCCCCTGGCGGCGAGGATGCAAACCATCGGGACCGTAGGCTACGTACCGCTGCCGCCAGCGGTAGAACAGGGTGCGGGAGATCCCCGCCTCCCGACAGGCCCGGCTGACGTTCCCCAGCGCCTGCGCGCGGGCCATCACCCGCAGGCGAAATCCGTGTACACTGTCGTCGAGGGTCATGGGCAGTCCTCCCCGCTTCCCCACGAGGGGGTAGTGTCCAACGGGAAGGATTCGTCATATGACCCTCCTCGACTGTCAACACTAGATCGAAACAGTACACACTAGGGGGGAGGCACGGAGCCGCGGGGAGGAGGGATCGCACCGCGACATCGGCGCGGTGGAGCGGATCCGACAGCGGCCACCCGGCCGCGCTGGGCCCCTACCCGCTGTCGTCCGTTCGCCCCTGCGCCGCAGACAGGGGCTCCCACTCCTCCGCGCGCACCCAGTCGACGTACGCCCGGAGGCCTGCTTCCAGCGTGAAGCGCGGCCGGTAGGACGTCTCCGCAAGCAACCGTTCGATGCTCGCCGGCCCTCGCCGCTTGCGCGTCACCTGAGGAGGGACGTTGGCCTCGGCCGGATTGGCCACCTGCGCGTAGCGTAGGGGCAGCACGCGGGCGAGGGTCTCCAGGAGCTCACGGTGCGAGATCCCCACGCCACCCGAGAGGTTGTAGACTGACCTGCTCAGCCGGTCCTGAGTCAGGAGGGTGAGGACGGCCCCGGCCAGGTCGTCGGCGTGGATCCAATCGCGCACGTGGTCCAGGTGGACCAGACGGATTTCCTCGCCGGCCAGGGCGAGTCGGACGACCTGGTACACCAGCGACATGCTGGCGCGCGAGCCCTTCATCGGGCGCTCCAGCGGGCCGTACACCCACCCCACCCGGAGGGAGATGGTCTCCAGACGGTGAAGCGACTGGTACAGGACGCACAGCTTCTCGCTGGCCTCCTTAGCGACGGCATACAGGCTCTGCGCCGCCAGCGGGAAGTCCTCGGTGATGGGCTGGCGCTCGTCCGTCTCCCCGTACACCGCCGCCGAGCTGATGAAGACGACCCGGGCGGCCCCCACCTCCCGGGCGGCGTCCAGGACGTTCACGGTGCCCATGAGGTTGACCTCGACGATCGCCCGGGTTATCGCCGCCTCCATCTCCGGCGTCGGGGTGATGGCCGCCGCGTGGACCACGTGCGTGGGGCGCGTCGCGCCGAACAGGGTCCGCAGGCCCTCGATGTCCCCGACGTCGCCCGCGACCAGACGCACCCGCGCGGCCACGGGCTGCAGGAAGCGGTCGCGCAGCCGGTCCTCTTCGTCCGCTCGCCGCGCCAGACACAGCACCTCGTAGCCCTCCGCGGCTAGGCGCCGGACGATGTTCACGCCGACCGCGCCGGTCCCGCCGGTGACCAGGACGCGCACCGCTAGCCGCCAACCGGGCGCCAGCGATTGTCCCAGTCGACGCTGAGACGCTCCGCGCCCTGTGGTGTGATCAAGATGTCCTCGTTCAGCCCAGTGCTCCAGTATCCGGAAGGCAGGACGTCGCGATGGGGGTGGTAGGATAGAATCACGCCGGCCTCCAGCACCCAGTCCTGGGACTGTCCCCAGGGCGCCGCCTCCGCGAACCATGGGCGCTCGATCGTGTCCAGGCCCTGGCCGTGGAAGTGGAAGTGGGTAGTAGGCTCGCCCAGGGCCCATCCCTGCTCCTGTAGCACCCGGTTGAAGGTCGCGGCCAGGTCGCTGAGACGCGAGCCCGGCCTGGCCACCTTCCGCACTTCATCGAAGGCCAGCAGCTCGTCCTCCATCAGCCGCCGCTCCAGGTCGTGAGGCGGCCGGAAGGCACAGTTGACCGTTAGCTCGCACCAGTGGCCGCTGGGGCCGCAGATCTCCAGATGGAACCGCACCTTGTCCTCGCAGCGCAGCGGGATGTCCTGGGGCGGGTCGTACGCACCGGGGTCTTCGCCGATGAAGATGAGGATGTCGCGTGCGCCCTGCGCCCAGAGCTGTTTGGTCACCTCGGCGGAGACCTCCCGCTGGCTCGCGCCGCGGGCGCCCGGCAGGATCTCCACAAAGGTGGTCATCGCCCGCTTGGCCATCTCCCACAGCTCGTAGTTCTGCCGGATCTCCAGGGGGCTCTTGACCATCCGGACGCGGTCCAGCAGTTCGTCGGCGTCTACGAACGTGGCGTCGGGGAGGAGGCGTCGGAGCTCCGCGTAGCTGCCGGCAGACAGGATGAAGCGCAGCCCGGCGATCCCGATGCGCGCACGCCCGAGACCCCGGGCTCGGATGGCGTCCGCCATGCGCGGAACGATGTACACGTCGCCGCGGGTGTCGGTCACCCACCCCCGGCGGGCGATGCGGTCCGCCACGGCGGGGCTGGTCAGCGTGAGGACGGGCTCCCCGTCGAGCGGGAGCAGGAGCAGGCCGTCGTGTCCCCAGAGGTGGAAGTCGGTAAAGTAGCGGAAGTAGCCCCGGCCCGTCCACCAGTGCCCCTTGCCCGCCACGAGCAGTGCGTCGAGCCCTGCACGCTGGACGGCGTCCCGGGTACGGCGGAACCGAGTGTCGCGCTCGGCGATGTCCGGAATGGTCATGACCTCCTCCTCTTCGCGAGAGCGTCGGCGACCGGTGCCTATCTACGCCGGACAGTTCTGCAGGTGACAGGTGAATACGCCGCTCATGCCAGAAATCCTGTTGCCAAACCTGAGTGACGAAAGAAATAGTGCCTAACCTGATGCCAGCGGCACGGGACGCTGCCGACGACCTTGCGAAGGGGTACTTCACCCAGGAGGGCGGGCGGCGAGAGAAGGCAACGACCTCGTCAGGGCGACAGGAGCGGGGGGAGACGGGCAGCGGCGAGGATGGCGGCTACGAGCATCAGCGGCCCGTCTACCAGGGCGGTGAAGGCAGTCTGGCTGAACAGGCTCCAGAGGACGAAGTCAAGCAGATGCTCCGACCCGACCCGGGAGGCCACCGTGAGTGCCGACGCCCAAAGGAGCCCGAAGGTGATGCCCAGGCAGACGACGACGCTCTGCACCACCCCCACGTCCTGGTCGCGCGAGAGCCCGCCGAGCAGGATCCCCACGACGACGGCCGCGACATGGAGACCCCACGGCCCGGGCGTATAGGCGCGTAGTCGCGGAAGGTCGCCAAGTCGGCCAGGAGGAGGCCTGCGAGTGCCACGCTTAGCGCCATCCGGGCTCCGAACCCGAGGCGGTGTCGCCCCCTCGCCACCATAGGCTTATTCCTCGAGGATCGACCTTGGGCCTGCCTTATTGCGCCGGACAGTTTGGCAATGATTGATGTAATTGTGGCTAATGTCAGCAGGAAAACCTGTGAAACCAGCGAAGGCTACTCGCAGCGACCTGCCGGGGTCTCGTCCAGGCTGTCACCGAGCAGGCGGTCTGCCGGCGCAGGGACCTGGCGCCGTTCGAAGCGCCCCACCCTGTCCCGGTGGGAGGGGAGTTCCAGGGACCCGGAATGCGGGGGTCGCCGCACGGTCCAGGCGGGACGATGCTCGTCGACGATGCCGTCCGCTTCGACGCCGGGGATGCGGCGTCAGGCTACCGGATCTTCGCCGCCGCCATCGGGCTGGCCACAGAGACGCGGCGGTGAACTGGCCCAACGCGGGGGTCTGGGCCAGGGCGGCGCGGTGGCGGTCATCGGCCCCTACCGCGGCGCGCGGGTGGTGGCAGTGGCCGGCGACCCCGTCGACCCGCTGGTCTTCTACTTCGGCGCCACCGGAGGCGGGGTCTGGAAGACCACCGACGCCGGCACCTACTGGGAGAACGTCTCGGACCCGTTCTTCACCACAGCGGCGGTGGGAGCGATTACTGTCGCTCCCTCCGACCCCAACGTCGTCTACGCCGGCACCGGGAAGGCCTGCTTCCAGCACAACGAGTCCCACGGGGACGGCGTCTACCGATCCACCGACGGCGGCAGGACCTGGCGGAACGTGGGGCTGCGGGACACGCGTCACATCGCGCGCATACGCGTCCACCCGCGGGACCCGGACTTGGTCTACGTAGCGGCGCTCGGCCACACGTGGGGGCCCAACCGCGAGCGCGGGATCTTCCGCTCGCGGGACGGAGGCGCAACCTGGGAGCACGTCCTGTACCGGAGCGCGAACGCCGGCAGCAACGACCTGTCGGTGGATCCTACCAACCCCCGGGTCCTGTACGCCGCCCTGTACGAGCTGCGCGGCTTTCCCTGGACGCTGCGCAGCGGTGGGCCGGACAGCGCCCTCTGCACCGGTCCCGGTTCCTTGGACACTTTCGTGGCTTCGTGGATCATGCCGCAACCGCCTGCCTGGCGCGCGCGTAGGCCTCCCGTGGCGTCTTGTGCCCATGGCGCTCGATGAGCCACTGGGTGTTGTAGCGCGCGACGAAGGCGCTGACCGCCGTGCGTAGGTCGTCGAGATCGACGTACGTCCGGGCCCACAAGCACTGCTCTTTGAGCGTGCGGATGAACCGCTCGGCACAGCCATTGCACGGGGGCTCTCCAGCGAACGCCGGGGACGGTTCGATCCCCAGCCAGCGCAGCGCGCCTTGGAAGTGCCCCGAGGTGTACTGTGGCCCCCAGTCGTGCCGCAGCGCGATCCCCCGAGCGACGTCGGGCGTCACCTCCCCGAACCGCTGACGCACCGCGTCGTAGATCGGCTCGGTGGCCGCAAAGCGATCGCCGCGCTTGGCCACCGTCGTCCAGACCTCGGCGGTGTAGTGATCGACGGCGACGAATGCCCACACCCACCCGTCGTCCCGGGTGTAGGCCATCGTGGCATCCGTGCCCCACAGGCGACCGGGCGCCTGGGGAATGATCGTCCCG